>CAJQRR010000024.1 GCA_905612385.1 uncultured Candidatus Pelagibacter sp. | reverse complement strand
AATAATTGCAGACTTTGATGAAAGCTTAAAAAGTGTCACAACTTCTTTACTTTATACGGATATTTCACCCAAAAAAAAATATTTTATAACTCTTAATCAATGGTTTGATAAATCTCTGCTTGAAGAGGCTAGTGCACAGCCACTTTACTTCCCATCTATAAATAAAAAAAATTACGAAGATTTTTCTTTAAAATATTTTAATGAATTTGGTCAGCACCCTAATCAATTATCTTTTTTAAGTTTTGATTTAGTTGGCCTTGTTTACTATTTAATACTTCAGAATAATTCAATTATTGATGAAAAAGTTTTTCAAAAAAAAAACTTATTTAAGGGAAAAGTTGGAATTTTTGAAATAAAGGATAATAAGATTAATCATATTCTTAATTTCTATAAAGTTGAAAATAGCAAATTTAAAAAAATTTTTTAATCTTTTTGAAAGCTTTAAACCGGTGATCCATTTTATATTTTTGCACAGGCCTCATCTCACCAAAAGTAATTTTTTTGTCTCTAGGTATAAAAATAGAATCATAACCAAATCCGTTTTCTCCTTTAATAGAAGGTGAAATATATCCCTCAATTTTACCAATAGAGCTTATTGTTTTTTGGTTGGGTCCATAGATAGTTAAGGCACAAACAAATCTAGCTTTAATCTTTTTAATCTTCCAATTTTTATTTTTTTTATCTAATTCTTTGAAAACTCTATTCATTGCTTTAAGAAAGTCTCCTTTTTTTCCACCCCATCTTGCTGAATATATTCCAGGGGCCCCTTTTAAAATATCAATCTCAAGTCCTGAGTCATCTGACAAGCATATCATTTTTGCTTTTTTAGAAAAATATTTGGCTTTAATTAAAGAATTTTCCTCAAATGTTTTTCCACTTTCTGTAGGACTTTTAATCTTAAAGTCAGATGTAGAGTAAATTTCAAGGTTTTTAGGCAATAAATCCCTGATTTCCTTTAATTTTCCAATATTGTTTGTTCCTACTAATATTTTTGTAATTTTTTTCTTTAACATCTAGCAATTATCAAATTTCATACCATATAAGTCTCAATGGAAAAAGATCAAAATATTAAAGCAGAAGATATTAAAGCAGAAGATATTAAAGCAGAAGATATTAAAGCAGAAAAGTTAAATAATGAAACTCAACCTAATACCTCAGAAAGCAATGAACTACCAAAAGAGATTACACCTGAGGAAAGAGTTCTAGAATTAGAAGACAAAATTGCTAGAGCATTTGCTGAGATGGAAAATCAGAGAAGAAGGTTTGAAAAAGAAAGAGAAGATGCCTTTAACTATGGGGGTTTTGCTTTTGCAAAAGAAACCTTAAACTTAATAGATAATTTGGAAAGATCAAAACAGATACTAGAAAGTGATGAGGCCTTAAAAAATTCAGAGGCTTTAAAAAAAACTTTAGAACATTTTGATATTATAAATAAAGATATGGTTTCTATTTTATCAAAAAATGGAATTACTCCTTTAGATTCAATTGGTAAAAAACTTGATCCAAATTTTCATCAAGCAATGATGGAGATTGATGATGATCAAAAAGAACCTGGTACAATTATTCAAGAAATTCAAAAAGGTTTTATGATGAAAGACAGATTACTTAGACCCTCACTAGTAGGAGTTTCAAAGAAAACTGTCCAAAAAGAAGAAAAAAGTGAGGAAAATAAAGAAAATTCAGACAATTTATAATATTTGTCAGAACTTGTAGATTAAAAATTAACACTTATATGAAGGGTAGGATTTAAATTATGAGCAAAATTATAGGAATAGATTTAGGAACAACAAATTCATGCGTGTCTATTATGGAAGGTAGTCAGCCCAAAGTTTTAGAAAATGCTGAAGGTGCAAGAACAACTCCTTCAGTTGTTGCTTTTACTGATGACGGAGAAAAACTTGTTGGGCAACCTGCAAAGAGACAGGCAGTAACAAATCCTGAAAATACTATATTTGCTGTAAAAAGATTAATTGGAAGAAATTTTGAAGACCCAACTGTAAAAAAAGATATTGCAGCGGCTCCTTTTAAAATAGTTAATTCAGAAAAAGGTGATGCTTGGATCGAAGCAAGAGGTGAAAAATACTCACCTTCACAAATATCAGCTTTCATTCTTATAAAGATGAAAGAAACGGCTGAAAAATATTTAGGGCAAGAGGTAACTAAAGCAGTAATAACTGTTCCAGCTTACTTTAATGATGCTCAAAGACAAGCAACAAAAGATGCTGGCAAAATTGCTGGACTAGAAGTTTTAAGAATTATAAACGAGCCTACTGCTGCTTCTCTCGCATATGGTTTGGATAAGAAAAAAGAAAATAAAAAAATTGCAGTATATGATTTAGGGGGTGGAACTTTTGATGTATCAATTCTTGAACTAGGTGATGGTGTATTTGAAGTTAAATCTACTAATGGTGATACATTTTTAGGTGGTGAAGATTTTGACAACACAATTGTCGATTATTTAATTGGAGAATTTAAAAAAGACAATGGTATAGATTTAAGAACTGACAAGCTTGCTCTTCAAAGACTGAAGGAAGCAGCTGAAAAAGCAAAAATTGAACTTTCTTCTGCTGAACAAACGGATGTTAATTTACCATTTATCACCGCAGATAAAACGGGTCCGAAACACATTAATTTAAAGATGACTAGAGCAAAATTAGAAGCTTTAGTTGAAGACTTAATTTCAAGAACTTTACCCCCATGCAAGACTGCACTTAAAGATGCGGGTCTTACAGCAAATGAAATTGATGAAATTGTAATGGTTGGTGGTATGACGAGAATGCCAAGAGTTTTGGCTGAAGTTAAAAACTTCTTTGGAAAAGAACCTAATAAAAGTGTAAACCCAGATGAAGTTGTTGCTATGGGTGCTGCAATTCAAGCAGGTGTTCTTCAAGGAGATGTTAAAGATGTACTTCTTTTAGATGTAACACCTTTATCACTTGGAATTGAAACGTTAGGTGGTGTTTCAACAAAATTAATAGAAAAAAATACAACAATCCCTACTAAGAAAAGCCAAGTCTTTTCTACAGCAGATGACAATCAACCTGCTGTATCAATAAGAGTTCTGCAAGGGGAGAGAGAAATGGCCTCTGATAATAAAATGTTAGGCAATTTTGAATTAGTTGGTATTGCACCAGCTGCAAGAGGAATACCTCAAATTGAAGTAACTTTTGATATTGATGCAAATGGAATTGTTAGTGTTTCTGCAAAAGATAAGGGAACTGGAAAAGAACAAAAAATTCAGATTCAGGCTTCAGGTGGTTTAAGTGATGAAGAAATTGAAAAAATGGTTAAAGATGCAGAAGCTAACAAAGATGAGGATAAAAAGAAAAGAGAGTCAGTGGATGCAAGAAATCAAGCTGATACTCTAATTCATTCAACAGAAAAAAACCTAAAAGAACATGGTGCTAAAGTTTCAGATGCAGACAAGAAAGCAATAGAAGACTCTTCCTCTGCTTTAAAAGAAGCCATTAAAGGAACTGATATCGAAGATATTAAGAAAAAAACAGAAACCTTAGTCCAAGCTTCTATGAAATTAGGTGAAGCAATTTACAAGTCTCAAGAAAAAAAAGAAGGCCCACCTAAGGATGGCGATAAAAATAGTGAAGAAAAAAAAGATGACAATGTAGTTGATGCAGATTTTGAAGAAGTAAAAGAAGAAGGCAAAGAAGAAGACAAAAAAGAAGAAGATAAAGAAAAAAGCGCTTAAGACTTAAAACAACTATCATCTTAGAGTAACTTATGGCTAAAAGAGATTTTTATGACGTCTTAGGTGTTAGCAAAAACGCAAGCCCCGAAGAATTAAAATCAGCATATAGAAAATTAGCAGTAAAACACCACCCTGATAAAAATCCTGGTGATAAGACTTCTGAAGATAAATTTAAAGAAGCTGGTGAGGCATACGGTATTCTTTCTGATCAAGAAAAAAAACAAAACTACGATAATTTTGGCCATGCTGCCTTTGAAGGTGGAGGTGGTGGAAGACAAGGTGGTGGCTTTGGTGGGGGTGATTTTTCAGATATTTTTGAGGACTTTTTTGGAGATTTTGGTGGTGGTGGAAGATCCAGAGGGAGAAGCACCAATAATAGAGGTTCTGATTTAAGATATGATTTGTCAATTACTCTTGAGGAAGCCTATGAAGGTAAAAAACAAGATATAAAATTTTCAACGACAGAGAAATGTAATACTTGCAAAGGAAATGGCTCAAAGCCTGGTCACTCACCAGATAGATGTTCAGTTTGTGGAGGTAATGGTAAAGTGAGATCTAATCAAGGGTTTTTTACTGTTCAACAAACCTGCCCTCAATGTCAAGGAGCTGGAGAAGAAATTACAAACCCATGCACTGATTGTAACGGTCAAGGTAATAAGCAAGCTTCAAAAAAAATATCTGTCACCATACCAAAGGGTGTTGATGATGGAACAAGGATAAGATTAGCCGGTAAGGGTGAGGCTGGAACCAAAGGTGGGGCTAGTGGAGACTTATATCTATTTGTTAACGTACATTCTCATGATCTTTTTAAAAGGTCAGATGAAAATTTATTTTTCGAATTTCCAATTTCTATAGCTGATGCTGCGTTAGGTACTACAATTGAAATACCAACTATTGATGGTGGAAGAGCAAAAATTAAAATACCAGATGGAACTCAAAATGGAAAGCAATTTAGGTTAAGGGGTAAAGGAATGCCTTACATGCGTGGTAGTGGAAATGGTGATCTTTATGTTCAAGTGAATACTGAAGTTCCTATTTCATTGAACAAAGAACAAAAAGAACTGCTTGAAAAATTTAGAGAAATTGAGAATGAAAAGTCAAACCCAAGTATTAAAAAATTCTTTCAAAAAGCTAAAAATTTTTGGAAAAAGTAAAAGACTAATTAACCAAAAAAGGTTAATCTTTAACTAGATGAAAAAAATTAACTTAGCAATTTCTGGCTGCCTTGGGAGAATGGGTCAACAACTTATTAAATCTTCTAAATCTAATAAAAACTTTAAATTAGTAACTCTCACAGAAAATAAAATTATTAATAAAAAAATATCTGGAATTAAACTTAATTTAAATACAGATCAGGCTTTTAAAAAAGCTGATGTGATAATTGATTTTACAGTTCCAAAATGCACTCTCGAGATCCTCAAAATAGCATCAAAACTAAAGAAAAAAGTAGTTATTGGTACAACTGGATTTACTCAAAAAGATGAAGCTTTAATTAAAAAATTTTCAAAAAAGATTCCTATTTTAAAGGCTGGTAATATGAGTTTAGGTATTAATTTATTGATGTACCTAACTGAAATAGCTTCAAAATCACTAAATGAAGAATATTTAAGCAAAGTATTTGAGGTTCATCATAAGCATAAAAAGGATTACCCTTCAGGGACCGCTTTAATGCTTGGAAAGGGTATTGCTGATGGGAAAAATAAAAATCTTTATAATTTAATTGGCAAAAAATTTCTTAATAAAAATAAATTTCCTTATGGAAAAAAGATTAATTTTAACTCAATTAGAAAAGGTGAGATTATTGGAGAGCATGAGGTAACATTCTCTACTGGTAAAGAGATAATAAAATTAAATCATGAAGCCTTTGATAGAGCTCTGTATTCAGATGGTGCTTTGACTGCTGCAAAGTGGTTAATAAATAAAAAACCTGGACTTTATTCAATGAGAGACTTATTGAATTTTGAATAATGGATGAAAAAATAAAAGCAAATAAAATACTTAAAATTTTAAATAAAATTTATCCAACGACCCCTATTCCTCTTGACCATAGAAACAAGTTCACACTTTTAATGTCCGTTCTTTTATCTGCACAGTGTACAGATTTGAATGTTAATAATGTAACTAAAAAAATATATCCAAAATATTATAAACCTGAGCACTTTGTAAAATTAGGCAGAAAAAAAATTGAAAAACTAATTAAAAGTATTGGTATCTTTAGGGTTAAAGCAAAAAGCATTTATTTAATGTCTAAACAGCTTTTGGAAAAACATGGTGGAAAAGTACCTAAAAGCTTCGAAGAACTAGAGAAACTACCTGGTGTAGGTCATAAGACAGCAAGTGTGGTCATGTCTCAAGGCTTTGGCTTACCTGCATTTGCGGTAGATACTCATATACATAGACTTGCTCAAAGATGGGGGCTAACGAATGGTAAAAATGTTGTCCAAACAGAGCGGGACCTAAAAAGATTATTTCCTGAAAAAACATGGAGTAAATTACATTTACAGATAATTTATTATGGAAGAGAATTTTGTAAAGCAAGAGAGTGCTATGGATTGACTTGTAAAATTTGTACGACTTGTTATCCTAAAAGAAAAAATCCAATTAAAATAAAAAAAGCTTAACATGAAAATACTAGGAATAGGAAATGCAATTGTTGATGTTATATGTAAAGTAAATGATCAGTACTTGTTAGAAAATAGTTTAACCAAAAGCACTATGAAGCTAGTGAATGAAGATGAATTCAAAAAACTTTTATCTACTCTCAAAATTGAAGAAACTGTATCTGGTGGATCTGTTGCAAACTCTATTGTTGGTCTTTCTCAATTAGGAAATGATGTTGGCTTTATTGGTAAAATTAATTCTGACGACCTAGGCCAAAAATATGAGGATGGATTGATTAAAGAGAATGTTCAATACTTTTATAATAAAAAAAAAGAAATATCACCAACAGGGACATGTTTAATTTTAATAACACCTGATGCAGAAAGAACAATGGTTACCTTTTTGGGGATTGCAGGAAAAATTAGTGAAAAAGATATTAATGAAAAAGCTACAAAAGAAAGTGAAATAATATTTTTAGAAGGGTACTTGTGGGATGAGGGTGAACCAAAATCTGCATTTGATAAGGCAATGATATTGTCTAAAAAAAAAGCAATGTCCTTATCGGATCAATTTTGTGTGGAAAGGCATAAAGATAGTTTTTTAAATCTAGTTAAAAATAGACTTGATATTACTTTTTCAAATGAACAAGAGATTAAATCTTTAATTGATACAGATAATTTTGATGAGGTTATAACATTTGGTAAACAATTAGGAAAACTTCTAATCATTACTCGTGGAGCAAAAGGAAGTGTTGCTATAAAAAATAATGAAGTAGTAGAGTGTGATAGTAAAAAAGATTTAAAGATTATAGATTTAACAGGTGCTGGAGATTTATTTGCAGCAGGATTTCTTCATGGGTTTATTAATGATTTTTCAACAAAAGAGAGTCTTGAAAAAGGTACTGAAATGTCTTCAAAAATAATTCAAAAAGTTGGTGCTAGACTAGATTAGGGATTTTATTCAATAGAATAGCCATTTTTATGGCTTAATATAAAATTATCATCTTTAAATTTATCACTAATTTTTTTTCGAAGCCTATAAATATGTGTTTCAACGGTATGGGTTTCCATGTCTGATGAGTACTCCCATATATTTTTCTGTAAATCTGACACATCATGTTTTGTTTTTGTTTTATTTAAATATAAAATAATTTCAATTTCTTTTTCTGTTAATTTTAAATTAAAATCACCTTTTGAAAAAAATTTAGAATTTAAATTTAATTCATAGTCATTTATATTGATTTTGGACTGATAATTAAATTTTAATTTAATTAATTTAATATTAATTAATTCTAATAGTTTATTTAAAGACAAAGGAAGCTCCTTAAAGTTTAAGAAATTTTTTTCTGTTATATCTTTATTTAGTAATAGTTTCTGATTGGATTTAGATATTATTAGAGAATTTGCTATATCTAAATCAGAGCTTTTAATAAAATGATCTTCTTTTTCTAATTTTATAATTTTAAAAAATAAAATATCTTTAACTTCATATAAAATTTCATATAGTGAATTAAAACCTATAATAAAAACATTTTGCTTAATCATAATTTATAACAACAATGATAATTCATGTAAAAAATAAAAACACCCTTATAATTGATGATTTTAAAATGAAATGTTCCATTGGGAAAAGAGGTTTAAATTCTAATAAAAATGAGGGTGATTATTCAACACCAAGAGGTTTATACAATTTAAAAAAATTATATTTCAGGAAAGATCGAGTTGGTATTCCAAAATGCAAATTAAGTATAAAAGTTATTAAAACAAATATGGCTTGGTGTGATGACTCAAACCACAAAAGATATAATGAAGAAATTAAAACATCTAACAAAAAATGGAGGGAAAACTTATATAGAGATGATTATATATATGATTATATAATTTCAATTAATCATAATGAAAAAAAAATCCCAAATAAAGGGAGTGCTATATTTATTCATTTAACAAAAAATTATAAACCTACAGCTGGATGCATTGCCCTAAAAAAGAAAGACTTTGAAATTTTGCTAAAATTAATAGATAAAAGTACTAAAATTAAGATAGGTTAATCTCTACTACCAAATATTTTAGAGCCTATTCTAACATATGTTGCATTATTTTTGACAGCGTCTAGATAGTCTTTAGACATACCCATACTCAAATCTTTAAAATTTAACCCTTCATTAATTTCCTTCATTTCAGAAAAGTAATTTTCAGTTTTTTCATTATTTGGAGGTATGCACATAGTACCAACAATATCTAAATTCAGGTTTTTACAAAATTTGTAAAAATCATTTAGTTTTTCTTTCTTTAATCCTGATTTTTGATCTTCATTTCCTATATTTATCTGTATGAATATTTTTGGTTTTTTATTTTGTTTTATCTGCTCATCAGAAATTTTTTTTGCTAACTTCTCATTATCCAATGAATGAATATAATCAAATATTCTTAGTGCAAATTTAACTTTATTAGTTTGAAGCCCTCCAATTAAATGAAGTTTGATAGTATTATTATGTTTTTTTACTTCAGTCCACTTATCCAGCGCCTCCTGAACCTTGTTTTCACCATAATGAAGTTGGCCATGCTCTATTAAAGGTAAAATATTTTCAATGGGAAAAGTCTTTGATACAGCAATAATTTTAGGTACCCTATCATCATTTACTTTGGATTTTATGAGGTCTTCTATATAAATTAAATTTTTAACAGTGTTATGCATAATAAAATTTTAAACAAATATTACTTTATAAATAAATTTGACCAAAGTCACATAGATAAACAAAATAAAGAAACAATTATAATCTATAGAAATTATAATCAAGAAATAGATAAAAATTTAATTTTAAGATTAAAAAATTATTGTAAAAAAAAAGGCAATAAATTTTTACTTTCAAATAATGTAAAGTTGGCAATAAATCTTAATTTGGACGGTGTCTATATTCCTTCATTTAATAAGGATAAAAAACATCTTTCTTATTCATTTAAAAAAAAATTTATTATATTGGGATCAGCTCATAATATTTATGAAATGAGAACTAAAGAACAACAAAACGTTAAGATAATTTTTTTATCTTCAATATTTAAAAAGAACAAAAACTATTTAGGTATTTATAAATTCAAATTATTATCTCTTTTAAGCAAAAAACCATTCATAGCTCTTGGAGGAATCTCTATTAACAATTTAAAAAAATTAAATCTAACCGACATCTTGGGATTTGCTGGTATTTCTTTTTTTGAATAAAAAAAAGGCCCCTAAAAGGGGCCCTTTTCAATAATTTGTGTTCTAAGTTAATTAGAATGCAAATGATAAATCTAACGCGTAACCAGAAACATCATTTATAGCCGCTGCACTACCACCTTGGTTGTCAACAGTTACATGTGCTCCAGCTAAAGTCATGCTTCCCATTGTGTATGAGAAGTTAATGCTTGTACTTTCTTCATCAGTTGTATTGTCATCGTCATCATACTCTGACACACCATAACCAATTGATAAGTCATCAGTCACGGCGTAAGTAACACCCATTGCTGTAAACTCATCATCATTAGTTGTGCTAGTAGCTTCTTGTGATGATTGTTGGTAACCAACAGTTACTGGACCATATGCATATTTTGCATACATAGTGTCAACTTCAATGTTAGCAGTTCCTGCTAAACCATTATCATCAACAGCGTAACCAACAGTTAAACCCTCAACACCAGTGTAAGCTGCTGCGTAAGAAACAACGCTTTCAACTATAGTTCCATCTGAAGGAGCGTAAGAAACTGTCATAGATAAACCATCTACTAAAGATGAGTTATTGTATGAAAGCATATTCTCATTACCTGTTCCACCGATAGCTCCTAGTTTAGCTACAGCAGTTTCTAGAACAACACCACCAGTAGTAGTAGTTGCTAGAATGTCCCAAGTTTCACCATATGCAGTAGGCATTACATCATCAACTGCTCCAAATGCACTATCTCCACCATGACCAGAAAAAGTAACAGTTCCTAAATCACCCATACCGATTTCAACAGATCTGTTATCCATGTTGTTTCCAGCAGTAGCACCGTTAGCATTGTTATCTAATTGCATAGAAACATCTACAGTCCAACCATTGTCCATTTCTCCAGAACCAGCAAAAGTGATTTCGTCAGTCATTGAGAAACCATTTCCTTTTGATGTTTTTTCTTGGTTTGCTAAGCCTATTCCAGCAGAACCTGTAACTGTCATTTCACCAGCAAATACTGATGTAGCAACAAGTGAACCAGCTAACGCTGTTAAACCTATTTTTTTAAATGTATTCATATTATTTTCCTTATATTTATTGTTTATGTTTAATATTAAACACCTTCTAATTATCACTTAATGATAAACAAATTAAACAATGCGTGTTTTTTTGTACAATTAACTTAATATTGTTGTATTTTTACAACAGCTTATTTATCTATGTTTTTGGGGTTTTTTCTAATATATTTGATTATATTTCATTAATCTATAAAAAATATCTATGATTTTACACAAATTTTTAAGAATCACTATTTTATTAACCCTTTTAGGCTTTACCTTAAGTTCTTGCAAGGGAGGTTTAAAAGGTGCTGATGCAAGAAAATACCCTCCTAACCCTGAAGAGAGAGTTAAAAAAAATATTGAAGAAGGCAGGGGATTTAGATTAAGTGATAGTTTCGGTACGGGAGGAACTGGAAAATTTGAGTTTGCTAGCTCGAATCCATTATGGAGAGCAACCTTAGATTCTATTGACTTTATGCCTTTAGCATCAGTTAACTATGGTGGTGGTATTATTATTACAGATTGGTACTCAACAAATGATACCGATGAAAGTATTAAAATTTCTGTAAGGTTTTTAACAAATGAAGTTAGATCAGATGCGTTGGATATAAAGATATTTAGTCGAAAATGTAAAACCACCTCTAATTGTATAATATCTGAACAGGGAGGTAAAATAATACCAGAACTAGAGTTAAAGATTCTAAAAACTGCAGCAATTTATTTGAAACAACAAGAAGTTAAAGACTTTAAACCTTATAAAGGTTTCAAAAATGAAAGAAATTAATAAAATTTAATATTTAATTTCTGTGGATAGATATAATTTTAAAACCGTTGAACAAAAATGGCAAAAATTTTGGGATGATAATAAAACTTTTTTAACAAAAGTTGATAAAAACAAAAAAAAATTTTATTGTCTAGAGATGTTTCCTTACCCTTCTGGAAAAATTCATATGGGTCATGTTCGGAATTACACGATAGGAGATGTGCTCGCAAGATTTAAAACTCTACAAGGATATAATGTTCTACATCCAATGGGTTGGGATTCTTTTGGTATGCCAGCTGAAAATGCTGCAAGGCAAAATAACCTGGACCCTAAAACTTGGACAGAGTCAAATATAAAGACCATGAAGTCTCAATTAAAAAAACTTGGCCTTTCTATAGATTGGGATAAAGAGATTTCAACTTCTTCTCCCAATTACTACAAACATCAACAAGAATTTTTTTTAGAACTTTATGATAAAGGATTAGTTTATAGAAAAGAAAATTATGTAAACTGGGATCCGGTTGATGAAACAGTTTTGGCTAATGAGCAAGTTATTGATGGCAAAGGATGGAGGTCTGGCGCTATCGTTGAAAGAAAAAAATTAAATCAGTGGTTTTTTAATATATCTAAATTTTCAGAAGATCTCCTAAAAGGCTTAGATTCATTGGACAATTGGCCAAATAAAGTAAAGGTGATGCAAAAAAACTGGATAGGTAAATCTTTTGGTTGTGAGGTTAAGTTTAAAATTGAAAGCGAAAAACCTATCGATAATATTAAATGCTACACAACACGACCAGACACTTTATTTGGATTCTCTTTTCTTGCACTATCAGTTGATCACCCCCTATCAAAATTTTATGAACAAGATAAAAAGTTTCAAACTTTTAAAAAAGAATGCTCAAAGACTGGGACGACAGAAGAGTCTATTGCTGCTGCTGTTAAAATTGGTTTTAAAACTGATTTAATCGCAATAAATCCATTAGATTCAAGTATTAAGGTTCCAGTTTATTTTGCAAATTTTGTTTTGATGGACTACGGACTTGGAGCTGTCTTTGGTTGCCCGGCTCACGATCAAAGAGATTTAGATTTTGCAAAAAAATATAATTTAAAAATCATACCTGTTGTGAAACCAGAGAAAGATGTAGAATTAGAAATTAAAGATGAGGCTTTTACTGGTGAAGGATATCTTTATAATTCAAAATTTTTAGATGGTCTTAAGGCTCCAAGTGATTCTATTATTAAAACAATAGAATATCTTGAAAAAAATAATCTTGGAGAAAAAAAAACTAATTACCGGTTAAAAGATTGGGGAATATCAAGACAACGTTTTTGGGGATGTCCGATACCAATCGCTTATGATGAAAATAATAAGCCAATTAAAATTCCCAATAAAATGCTGCCAGTTGAACTACCTAAAATAGAAAAATTAGAAAATACTGGCAATCCACTAGATTCTGCAGATGATTGGAAGTATTTCACCCTTGATGGTAAAAAATATAAAAGAGAAACGGATACTTTAGATACATTTGTTGATTCTTCATGGTATTTTTTAAGATTCTGTTCATCAAAAAATAAAGATTATGGGTTTAATCAAGAAGAGGTTGATTACTGGATGCCAGTTGATCAATATATAGGTGGAGTTGAACATGCAATTTTACATCTTCTATATTCACGATTTTTTATGCAAGCTCTTTCTTATAAAAACAAAAAATTTAAATTAAAAGAACCTTTTGATGGTTTGTTTACACAAGGAATGATTTGTCATGAAACTTATAAAGACCAAAATGATAACTGGCTAAATCCAGATGACGTTTTTTCTGATGACGGTAAAATTTTTTTTAATAAAAAAAACCCAAACGAGACTGTCATTGTGGGTCCAGCAGAATCAAT
Organism: uncultured Candidatus Pelagibacter sp.; assembly: GCA_905612385.1. The sequence continues at coordinate 42,087 of CAJQRR010000024.1, read as the reverse complement.
GTCTAAATCAAAAAAAAATACAATAGACCCTGAAAACATAATTAAAAATTATGGAGCAGATGCAGTAAGACTATTCATTCTTTCTGATAGTCCTCCAGAAAAAGATGTTCAATGGTCGGATCAAGGAATGTTGGCTTCTTTTAAGTTTATGCAAAAATTGTGGGTACTGCATTCTAAAATTCTAAATAAAATTCATGCTAATGAAAAGGGGAATAGTGAAGAAACATTATCAAAATTCACCAATCAGTTAATTAGTAAGATTACTCAAAACCTTGAGAAGTTTCATTACAATGTAATAATTGCTAACTTACATGAGATATATAATTATTTAATTAAAGAGATTAATGGACCTATGGATAGTAGAAATTTAGAGGAAAATTATAAAAAATTACTTGTTGTATTAATCCCATTTATTCCTCATTTTGCTAACGAATGCCTAGAAAGTGTTACAAAAGATCAAGCAAAATGGCCTAAAATTTCAAAAAATCAATTAATGGAAGATAGAATAAATTTTGTAGTTCAAATAAATGGAAAAAAAAGAGCACTATTAGATATTAAGAGAGGCACTGATGAAAAAACCTTATTAAAAGAAATAATAGAAAAAAATAATGAATTAGAAAAATTTTTAAAAAACCAGACAATAAAAAAAACAATTTTTGTATCGAATAGGTTGATAAATATTATATTATAAAAAAAATGCTTAAAAATTTTATCTTATTAATTTTATTTACATTTACAGTAGGCTGTGGGTATGAGGCTGTATATTCAAAAAAATATATAATTAAAAATAGCAATTTTTCAGTTGGCAAGGTTGTTTCTTCTGGTGACAGAACTTTAAATATAAAAATTGAAAGAAGACTTAAGAATTATTCAGGTATAAAACGAGATAAAATATATGCATTGGATATTACAAGTGAATCCTTGAGAACTGTCATTGCAAAAAATATAAAAGGAGATCCAGAAATTTATAAATTAGATATAAATATAAATGTAATGGCCGTTGATCAAAATAAAAAAGAAACAATGATGCGATTTTCCAAAAGTTTTAAATATAATAATAGTGATGACAAAATTGAGCTAAAAACAAACGAAGAAGAAATCAAAAACAATTTGGCTGAATCGATTACGCAAGATCTAGTTTCTAGATTAGCAAATAATTAATGATCATAAAGTCATTTGAGCTGAATAAAATAAAATTAGTTAATCATAATTTTTATCTTTTTTATGGAAATAATGAGGGTCTAAAAGAGGAAATTATCAGGAATTTATTTGAAAAAAACTATCAAAACAAGATTTATAAATATGAAGAAAAAGAAATACTAGAGAATACGAATGATTTTTTTAATAGTATTCTATCTAAATCTTTTTTTGATAATGAAAAACTTATAATCATAAATAGAGCTACTGATAGAATTAAAGAAGTTATAGTAAGCCTAATAGAAAAAAATCCACATGATGTTCAGTTTATATTAAATTCAAAAAATCTTGAAAAAAAATCAACCATACGAAAACTTTTCGAAAAAGAAAAGTCTGTAATATGTGTTCCTTTCTATGAAGATAATAATCAAACCTTAAACTCTATTATCAGCAAATTTTTTAGAGATAAAAAAATTCCAATTTCACAACAATTGATAAATATTTTAATAGAAAGAAGTAGAGGAGATAGAAAGAATTTAAATAATGAATTGGTAAAAATTGAAAGTTATGCCTTAAATAAGAAAAATATTAATCTTCAAGAAATAATTAGATTAACTAATCTTGCAGATAATTATGGCGCATCAGAGCTTATTGATCATTGTCTAGCCAAAAATACCAAAAAAACTGTCACTATTTTGAATGAAAATAACTATTCTGATGAGGACAATATTATAATTATCAGAACATTATTAACTAAGCTCAAAAGACTAGTTAAAATTCATGAATTAGTTGATGAAAAAAACAATATTGAACTAGCTGTTTCTGCAAGTAAGCCTCCCGTTTTCTGGAAAGATAAGCCTCTTGTTATTCAACAAATAAGATCTTGGAAAAAAGAACATCTAGAAAATCTAATTTATAAAACTAGTGAAATTGAGCTTTTGATTAAAAAAAACTCTACCATGGCTAAAAATATATTATCAGATTTTATAATTAATAATTCAAAAAACACTAATAATTAGATTTTATAATTTCAATTATTTTATTTAACTGATCTAAATCTTTATATTCTAATAACAGAGATCCTGAATTATTTTTTTTATTTCTAATTAAAACATTAAGACCAATTTTTTCTCTAATTGAAGTCTCTAAGGCTTGTAAATTTGTATCTCTCAAGGGCTTAAGAGAGTGTTTTTTTGTCTTAAAAATTTTAACGAGATTTTCTGATTGTCGAACAGAAAGATTTTTTTCAATTATTTTATTTGCAACAAACTCTGCATTATCTAGGCCTACTAAAATTTTTGCATGTCCTGCTGATAATTTTTGATTTTCAATTAACTTTAAAACTGCTTCTGGAAGGTTGAGTAGCCTTAAAAAATTAGCAATATGACTTCTACTTTTCCCAATAAATTGTGCTACTTTTTCTTGGTCATATGAAAACTCTTCAATAAGACGTTTATAACCACGTGCTTCTTCGATTGCATTTAAGTCATTTCTTTGAACATTTTCAATAATTGCAAATTCTAAAGATTTTAAATCATCTACATCAGCAACAACAACTGGAACTTCGTGTAGCCCTGCCTTTTGTGCTGATAACCACCTTCTCTCTCCTGCAATTATCTCATACTTTGAACTATCATCACTAGACTTTCTAACAATGATTGGTTGAATGATGCCTCTTTCTTTTATTGAGTTTGTTAAATCTTGTAAACCTTCCTCATCAAATGTTTTTCTTGGTTGAAATTTATTGCTTACAAGATCAGATATCGAAACTTTATTAATGTTTATTTCTACTTTTGTTTCACCTATTAAAGATGACAAACCTCTGCCTAGACCTTTTTTTATTTTGTTTGTATCCATTATGCAGCGCTCCCTATTTTTTGTTCTTGATTAATAAATTCATCTGTAAAGTTAAAATATGATTTACTACCGGGACAAGATTTGTCATACATTAAGACTGGCATGCCGTGCGATGGGGCCTCTGACAGCCTGACGTTTCTTGGGATCACTGTTAGATAAACTTTTTCATTGAAATAGTCTCTTGCTTCTTTTTCAACTTGTGTGGATAGCTTATTTCTTTTATCAAACATTGTTAAAAGTATGCCTCTAATTTTTAATTCAGGATTTAAATTAACTTTTATTCGTTCTATGGTTTTCATTAGCTGGGTTAAACCCTCTAAAGCAAAAAATTCAGTCTGCAGTGGGACTAATAGTGAGTGAGAAGACACTAGAGCCATGACTGTAAGCAAGCTTAGTGATGGTGGACAGTCTATAAGCACATAATCATAGGTTGCTCTAGAATCGTTTAAATAAGAGGTTAATTCACGTTTTAAAATGAAGGCTCTCATGCTATCATCAGCTGTCTCGACCTCAAGCCCAGATAAATCTACATTCGAAGTGATAATATCTAAATTTTTGAACTCTGTTTTTCTAATCACATCAGAAATGACCCTTGTTCCATTCAGCACCCCATAAATAGTATCTGTCGAACTTTCTAAATTGGACAGACCAAGTCCTGTAGTAGCGTTTCCTTGTGGATCAAGATCAATAACTAAAACTTTTTTCTCTTGTTGGGCTAAACCTGCTGCAAGATTAATTACTGTTGTTGTTTTTCCAACCCCACCCTTTTGATTTATTACAGAAATAATTTGCATTTAGTTTTTTAATGTTTTTTTTTAATATTTTTTATATTTAATAAAAATGAATCTTCGCTTGTAATACTTTTTTTCTTTTCAAAATCAAAATCCCAATTTATTAAAGTTTCTTCTAAAACTTTTTCTCCGTTTTTTCCCATGAAGACAATTAAATTTTTGTAACTGGTAAAATTTTTATAAACTAAATCTAAAATTATTGGTAAAGGTTTAAAAGCTCTTGCCATTATTGTACCCGAGTCTAGATTTTGTGCCTCAAAAATATTTTCTTGAATGACTTCGGTATTTAATTTTAAATCTCTAGATACCTTTCTTAAAAAAGAGCTTTTATGGTGGCTTTTTTCATATAAGTGAACTTTGATCAAATTTTTCTGATTTTTAATCATAATTGATATAATTATACCTGGCATACCTCCACCTGAACCTATATCTGTTATAATATTACTATTTAAATCAACAAATTCAATGATTTGTGCTGAATCTACTATATGACGTTCTCTAATAACCTCATTTTTGCCTGTTTCTTTACTTATTATATTAATTTCATCATTTCCCTTCTGTAGCATGGATATAAATAGCTCAAACTCAATTAATGTTTCACGTGGAACATTTTTGCCATTTAGTAGTGAATATTTTTTAAAAATTTCTTCCATTAAGCTATAAGCTTAATAGACTTTCTTTTTACATGTGACAACAAAATATATACAGCAGCTGGAGTTATTCCATCAATTCGCAGTGCTTGTCCCATAGTTTTTGGTTTTATTTGTTTAAATTTAGCTTTTACCTCATTTGATAGTCCAGAAAGATCATCATAATTAACTTTTTCAGGTATAACTAAATTTTCGTCTCTTTTAAATGCTAATATATCTGCTTTTTGTTTTTTAAGATAACCTCTGTAATGAGCATTTATTTCAATTTGCTCATCTATTTTTTTATCAAAATAAGGAATTTCAGGCCAAATTTCTCTTATTTTTTTCATATCAACACCCTTTTGAGTTAATATTTCATTAGATTTCCTTAGAATACCATCTTTTGCAATTTTAATATCAAAGTTCTTTATTTTTGTTGGAGATATTGATGATTCTGACATTATTTTAGATATTATTCCTAATTTATGTTCTTTATCTTTAAAAATATCTTCTCTTTCGTTTGATATTAATCCAATTTCAATTCCTTTATTTGTTAACCTTTGGTCGGCATTATCTGCTCTCAAACTTAGTCTATATTCTGCTCTTGAAGTGAACATTCTATAAGGCTCTGCAACACCCTTTGTTACCAAATCATCTATCATAACTCCAATGTATGCATCTGATCTATCCAAAATAAATGGCTCTTCTTTCTTAAAAGATAACGCAGCATTAATTCCAGCGATTAATCCTTGGGCCGCAGCTTCTTCATATCCTGTTGTTCCGTTTATTTGCCCAGCAAGGTATAAATTTTGAATTTTTTTAGTCTCAAGAGTTAAAAATAGTTCTCTAGGGTCAATATAGTCATATTCTATGGCATAACCGGGTCTAATTATCTTAACATTTTCTAAACCATTGATATTGTTACAAATTTCTTGCTGAACATCTTCAGGTAAAGAGGTAGATATTCCGTTTGGGTATATTGTATGGTCATTTAGGCCCTCAGGCTCTAAATATATCTGGTGACGGTCCTTATCTGCAAACTTTACTATCTTATCCTCTATTGAAGGACAATATCTTGGACCAACCCCCTGTATGCTTCCTGAGTACATGGCGCTTCTTTTTAGATTTCTTTGAATTATCTTATGAACCTTTTCGTTCGTATAAGTCATCCGACATGAAACTTGTTTGTTTAAATTTTTCTTGGTTAAGAAAGAAAAAAAATAAGGATCATCGTCTGCAAATTGTTCTTCTAGATTATCATACTTAATGGTTCTGGCATCGAGTCTTGGTGGTGTTCCTGTCTTAAGTCTTCCTATTTTAAAATCATACTTTTCAAGTTGTTCACTTAATCCTGCTGAGGGCTTTTCATCAAACCTTCCTGCTGGCGTTCTCTTATCACCTATATGAATCAAACCATTCAAAAAAGTACCTGTTGTTAAGATTAGCTTACCACATAAAATTTTTTTGCCTGACTTTGTTTCAAAGCCACTTATAGTGTTTTTATTAAAAATAAATCTTATTACAGGATCAGAAAAAATGCTTAAATTACAGTAGTTTAGTAATTTTTCTTGCATATATTTACGATATAATGATCTATCTGATTGAGTTCTGGGTCCTTGAACTGCAGGCCCTCTACTTCTATTTAATAATCTAAATTGTATACCCGATTTGTCTGCAACCTCTCCCATCAAACCGTCTAAGGCATCTATCTCTCTAACGAGGTGACCTTTACCAAGACCTCCTATTGCGGGGTTACAAGACATCTCACCTATGGTTTCAATTTTGTGAGTGAATAGGGCGGTGTTAACTCCAAGACGTGCAGATGCTGCAGCAGCTTCACAACCTGCGTGACCTCCACCAATAACAACCACTTCAAATGATAAATCATTTTTCATAACTTAAATTTATAACTGATATGAATATTTACAAGGTGCGTATAATTTTCTTTAAATAAGCTTTAATTGTTAATATTTTTAAGAAGAAAAGGGTTTAAAAACAAGGAAAATAGGTGATTATTTCCCTATACAAAAATTACTGAAAATACTGCCTAATATCTCCTCAACATCAACTTTTCCAACTTTTCCAACTTTTATACCAAGATGTCTAGTAGCTAATCTCAGTTCTTCCGATGCTTTATCAAAATCTTCAGGTTTATTTTAATTATAGATATATATTATCTTTAATTATATAAATTTTTTTATGATCATTTGGTTGGCCTCCTATCCTAAAAGTGGAAATACTTATGTAAGGGCTTTTCTTTCTGCATATTATTTTTCTGAAAGTGGTCAATTTGATTTTAGCCAAATTTCAAATATTGATCAATTTCCACATGAAAAATATTTTAAACAAAAAGTTAATAGTATAAGCGAGGCATCAAAGCAGTGGATGCCCATTCAAAGGAAAATCAATCAAGATAAAAAAATTAAATTTTTTAAAACACACAGCGTTTTAGGAAATTATCAAGGTAATGAGTTTACATCACCAGAAACTACTCTTGGTGCAGTGTACATAATCCGAGATCCAAGGAATGTATTAACTTCTCTTAAAAATCATTATTCTTTTGACGATGATAAAGCTCTAAAAATGATCACAGATAAAACAAGAAGCTTAATGTCAAACAATGGGTCACATGCTTCTCTTACGTATATAAGCTCCTGGGCTGAAAATTACTTATCTTGGTTTAGAAATAATCAATTTAGAAGGTTTTTTGTAAAATATGAAGATCTTATAACAAACAAATATGAAACTTTTAGAGATATAATTGTTTTTACAAATACTCTTATGAATAGAGTAGAGGGTGTAGATAAATCAAAATTACAAAAGGCTATTGAGACGACAAATTTTAATGTTCTTAAACAAAAGGAAATCAGTGAAACTTTTGATGGATCAGAAAATAGTTTTAAAAGTTGGAGAAAATTTCACTCAGAAAATAAAAATTTATTTTTTAACCTTGGGCCAGAGAATAATTGGGAAAAAATTTTAAAAACGAAAATTTCTAATGAAATTGAAATTAGTTTTAAAAAGGAAATGAAAGAATTAGGATATTTATAATTAGAATTGTTGAATAAGTTACGTTTATCAACAATAATGATAAAAATAAGCTAAAAAAGCCCTTAAAATAAAGATTATTTGCCGATGCAAAAATCGTTGAAAATACTGCCTAATATCTCCTCAACATCTACTTTTCCAACTATCATTCCTAAGTGGCGAGTTGCCAAACGGAGATCTTCAGCTGCTTTATCAAAATCTTCAGCTTCATTTTTTTTTTCAAAGCTTTTTAGATAATCTAAACTTTGCTCAAGATGCTGCCTGTGTCTTTCACGAGTAATTAAAATATCCTCACTTGTGATAAATTTATTTTTTAATTTATCTTTTATTTTTAAAATTAAACCTTCTAAGTTGAGATTGTTTTTTACTGAAATTAAAACATGTTCAAAATTTTTTATTTCCAAATTTAAATCTTCTTTTAAAAGATCAGATTTATTGATTACTAGAATTGCATTATTATCCATTAATTCCCTCAAAACTCCTTTAAAATCAAGGTTTTTAGCATCTATAACAATGAGTTTTAGGTCGGCATCTTCAGCTTTTTCAAATGCTAACTTTATTCCCTTTTTCTCTATTTCATTTTTAGAATCTCTAATTCCTGCAGTGTCAGAGACTACAACTGGATAACCATCAATATTTAGATGTGTTTCAATTACATCTCTGGTCGTTCCAGCTATTTCAGAAACAATTGCAACATCTCTATTTGAAAGATGATTTAACAAACTAGACTTTCCAGCATTCGTTGGCCCTATGATTGCAATTTTAAAGCCTTCTCGAATTCTTTCACCAACTTTCTGATCATCTAAAATTTTTTTTATATTTAAAATTACTTCATTAGAAATTTTTTTTATATTTTTAAAAATATCTTCGGGCAGATCTTCGTCTGGAAAATCTATTTTGGCTTCAACGTGTGATAAAATTTTTAAAAGTTTTTTTCTTAAGTTATTAAATTTATCTGCAGATTTTCCATTCATAATTTTTATTGCTTGTTGTCTTTGAATTTCAGTTTCTGATGAAATTAAATCAGCAATACTTTCAGCCTTGAGTAAATTTATTTTTCCATTTTGAAATGCTAGTTTTGTAAACTCACCAGGTTCAGCTAAACGACAATTTTCAACTTTTGAAATGGAGTGGTGCAAGGCATCAATTACTGCTTTGCTACCATGTATATGAAATTCTGCCATATCCTCACCTGTGTAGCTCTCAGGGCTGGGAAACCATAATATTATACCTTCATCAATAAGCTCAGAAGTATTGATTTTGTTGATTTTTCTTAATGTTGCCACTCTTGGGTCTGGAACTGCTTTGCTAGTTAATAGCTGTATTAATTTTTTAGTATCTTTGCCTGAAACCCTAACGACAGCAATACCCGAAATTCCAGGACCTGTTGATAGGGCATAAATTGTCATATCAATATTATAGATTTATTTTTTAGTTATTATATAATTTTTTTTATGATCATATGGTTGGCTTCTTATCCTAAAAGTGGAAATACTTGGATAAGATCTATGGTTACATCACTATTGTATACTGAAGATGGTTTTTTTAATTTTGAACTTATAAAAAATATTCCTCAATTTCCTGATAATAAATATTTTAAAGAATTTACGGGTGATCTAGCAAATTTTAATGAGGTTATGAAATATTGGAGAATTGCTCAAGATAAAATAAATCTGGATAATGAAATAAAATTTTTTAAAACTCATCATCTTAATTGTAAAATTAACGAATATTCTTTTACTGATAAATCTAATACTCTAGCTACAATTTATATTGTTAGAGATCCAAGAAGTCTCGTAAGTTCTATTTCCAACCACTTCAGTAAAACAATTAACGAATCTAAAAAATTTTTACTCACACCTAAATTTATTGGTGGCAAGGAATCAAAAGATAGGCAGAAATCAAATTATATACCAACTCTACTTGGTACTTGGAGTGAGCATTATAAATTTTGGACAATGAATAATAAAAATTTATTATTAATCAAATATGAAGATCTAATAAATGATACAGAATTACAACTAGAAAAAATTGTTAAATTTTTAGAAAAATTTATTCCAATAAAAACAAATAAAGAAAAGAATTATAATATTATTAAGTCCACATCATTTGACCAATTAAAAAATATGGAAAAAAAAGCACTATTTAAAGAGGGTATAGTTAATAAACTTTCAAATAAAAAAGTAGATTTTTTTCGTTTGGGTCCCAAAAATAAATGGGAAGATAATTTAGAAAAAGATATTCAAAAAGAGTTGGAAGATGCTTTTGAAAAAGAAATGATTGAGCTTGGATATTTATAGCTTTTCTAAGCTGGTTTATTCATCGAACTAAAGAAATCTGCATTACTTTTTGTTTCTTTAAGTTTTGAATTAATAAATTCAATGGCATCCATAGTTCCCATGGGGCTGATAATTCTTCTTAACACATTCATTTTTGAAAGATCATCCTTGTCAAATAAAAGTTCTTCTCTTCTTGTTCCAGATTTAGTTATATCTATTGCCGGGTAAATTCTTTTCTCGGCAATCTTTCTATCCAGAACTGTTTCACTATTTCCCGTTCCTTTAAATTCTTCAAAAATAACCTCATCCATTCTTGATCCTGTATCTATAAGAGCGGTTGAGATAATGGTTAAAGATCCACCCTCTTCAATGTTTCTTGCAGCACCAAAAAACCTTTTTGGTCTTTGTAGTGCGTTTGCATCAACACCACCTGTTAACACTTTTCCAGAACTTGGTATCACAGCATTGTAGGCTCTTCCTAACCTTGTTATTGAGTCCAATAAAATCACCACATCTTTTTTATGTTCTGTTAATCTTTTTGCTTTTTCAATTACCATTTCTGCAACAGCAACGTGTCTTGAAGCAGGTTCATCAAATGTAGAACTGATAACTTCTCCTTTTACTGTTCTTTTCATGTCGGTTACTTCTTCTGGTCTTTCATCAATGAGCAAAACCATCAGGTAACTTTCTGGATAGTTTTTAGCAATTGAGTTTGCAATGCTTTGTAAAATCATTGTCTTACCCGCTTTAGGAGGTGAGATAATTATTGATCTTTGACCTTTTCCAATTGGGCTTACAAGATCAATTAATCTTGGAGTTAAATCTGGTTTTTTTTCTATCTTAGTTGTCTCAACTTCCATCACCATTTGTTTGTCTGGGTAAAGTGGAGTTAAATTATCAAACGCAATTTTGTGACGAGCTTTTTCTGGTTCTTCAAAATTTATTTTTTCTACTTGTAATAATGCAAAATATCTTTCTCCTTCTTTTGGTGCTCTTACGGGGCCCTCAACCGTGTCTCCTGTTCTCAAACCAAATTTTCTTATCTGACTTGGGCTAACATAAATATCATCTGGTCCCGCTAAATAATTAGATTCCATTGCTCTTAAGAAGCCAAATCCATCTTGTAATAATTGCAAAACTCCTGCTCCAGTTATCTCTTCTTTTTCTGCAACTTTTTTTAATATAGCAAATAAAATTTCTTGTTTTCTAAGTGTGCTAGCGTTTTCAATTCCAAGCTCTTCTGCTTGTGTAATTAATTGTTCAGATGATTTTAATTTAAGTTCTTGTATATTCATGATTAGGGGAGGGTTAAAATTTTTGTAAGATGGAATAAATATATATACTCTTTAAACTATTACAAGCATAGATCTCGGTGCTCTTTAAAACTCAATAAAATAGGGCATTTTATAGAGTATTTAAGAACTTAAATTTAGTTCTCTAGCAAAATCCTCTACTTTAGACCAGTCAGTAAACTCAAAGGACTTTGAGGTGTCTGTTGGGCCTTTAGTTATAAACATTATAAGTCTAATAATATATTTATCAAAAAAACCATAATTTGGATAATTAACTTTGCCAGCAAACACACCTAGCTTATCAGGTTTCCAATTTGAAATTTTTAAAAATTTTTTCATATAAGGATTTGTTTCTGGAGTATTTTTTTCTGGTTTTCTTGCAACAACATTTACCGAAAAGAAAGTGCTTCTTTTTTTTTCAAGTGTTTCTTTGTTTGAAGAAATAAATTTATATAAATTTTTATTATGCTTCCCATACCTGATGCTTGCTCCAATTATAATGTCTTCATAAGACTGAAGATTAAAATCATGTGCTTCTTCTAGAGAGATTAATTTTATAGATTCACTATTTTTTGAAAAGTTTTTTATTTTTTCACAAATAATTTTTGTTTGACCATCTGTGCTTGAGTAAATTATTAAAGAACCAGACATTTTAATTGTTACTATTTTTTATTCATTATTTGTTGTGGCATTTTCTGATAATATTTTTTTTCAACTTGGTATTCTATATCCTCTTTATCTTGTGCTGAGCCCTCTGCTTGTGTGAAGGTGTATTTTGCAAAATCTTTACACCAGTCTTTGTTGGTATTAAGACATTCTACTGGATGGACATTGCCGCCCCATTCTTTTGCATCATTTACTAGTTCATGACCTAATTCATCGGTGGTTTCTAGACAGTCTGCAACAAAACTTGGAGAATATATTACAATTTCTTTCTTACCTTCAGAAATTAATTTTTTAATTACGTCTTCCGTGTAAGGTGTTATCCATTCCTCAGAACCGAAGCGACTTTGAAAACTCATCATGCACTGTTCTGGCTTAATATTTTTTAGATTATTAGTAATAAGATTAAATGTTTCGAAGCAATGTCTATAGTAGTCATCACCTTTACTGACAACTCGTCTTTTTTGCATTCCGTGAAAAGTTATTACTAAGCTATCGATTTTCTTTCCTTGATTTATTAATTCATTTAATTTTGAGTCAACTTGATTTACAGAATTATCAATGAAGGCATGTGTCCTGTGAAAGTTCGTGATGACTTCGAAGGTCGGTATTTTTACTCTCTTGGACAACTCTTTTGCCAACGCGTCTATGCCTGAAGCTATTGTAGCCTCTGAGTACTGAGGGAACATTGGTATAACTAATAGTTTTGTAGCGCCAATACCTTTTTTTAAATCATCCTCCCAATCATCGTAAACTTCATTTACGTACGGAGGTGATAAAAGAAAAGCATGATTTACTTCAACATAACCTTCTGGATCAATTTTCTTTAATTCCTCACTTACATTTTTTGTAAAATCTCTTGTGTTAGTTATCAGTGGAAAACTTTCTCCATCCCAGATTCTTGCATAAAGTTTTGCAGACTTTTGTGGTCTGAAAGGTAACACAAAAAAATTTAAAATTATTTTCCAAAGCCATGGGTTTATATCAACAACTCTTGGATCTCCTAAAAATGCACGAAGATATTTTCTTAGTGCTTTAGTTGTTGGCTCCGAAGGTGATCCAAGCTGAACAAATACAACTTTTGTTTTTCTTTTAGGGTGCGTGTACTGTTGTGTCATAATAAATAAGTTTTTATAAATATTGTTTTAATCTTTAATTTAATAATCTTTTACCATCTTCACTAAATAATCCACCATGTTGGGATCTGTTTGGGGCAATACGCCATGCCCTAAATTAAAGATATACGGATGATCTTTGAACACATCTAGGTATCGTCTTACTTCTTTTTTCAAATTTTCTTTATCTGTTAATAATACTTTTGGATCAAGTCCTCCTTGAACGGGTATATTAATTTCTTTACATATAGAAACAGGATTTACATCATAGTCAATATTGACAGCATCAGGCTTAACAATATCACAATAATTTTTATAATCTTTTACTCCTCTTGGAAAACAGATCACTGGTACGTTTAATGATTTTACGTAATCAACTAAATTTAATGTTGGAATATAAACATAGTTTGGTAAATCTTTTTCTTCTAACAATCCAGCCCAGCTATCAAAAATTTGTATCACTGTCGCACCACTTTTTATTTGTTGATCAATATGTAATTTTAAAAATTTTTCTAAAATTATTAAAATCCTGTTTATTAAAAACTCATCCTTAAAAAAATCTTTTATCAATTCTTTTTTTGGTGAATGTTTATTAATCATATAAACTAATAATGTCCACGGTGCTCCGACAAATCCTATTACATTTTTATTTTTAACTAAACTATTTTCACTTACTTTTTTTATTGATTTATAAACTGGGTATAATTTTTCTATAAAATCAATTTCATCTACTTTGGAAATATCATTTAAATCTAATGAGCCAAGTTGTGGGCCAAAATCTTTTTTAAATTCTACTTTCTGATTTAACCCATATGGTAACATTAAAATATCTGAAAAAATTATCGCTGCATCTAATTCAAATCTTTTTAAAGGTTGTAGGGTAATTTCTGATGATAAATTTTCATTTAAACATAAATTAATAAAGTCTGGATTTAATTTTCTAATTTTTCTAAACTCTGGAAGATACCTACCTGCTTGTCTCATTAACCATATTGGAGAATTAGTTGTCTTTTTGTTTATTATGGTTTCTTGGATGGGTGTCATAATAATAAGTAAATATTTAATTATAGTATTAGTTATATAGTATGTGAATATTGGTAATTAATTGTTTTACACATTTTATACATGATTTATTAACAATTAATAATTTATAGAAGTGAATTATATTTTATTAATTAGGCCTTTATTTAATTTTATTAGATAAAATGTATATTAATAGTTCACATGTTTATTAATGTTAATAAAAACGAGTTTTTACAGTGGAAAATAAAAAACATCATTATTTTAAAAAATGATAAAAATAATACTTAAATATCAACTTTTAATACATGAGTAATACATATCAAATATACCTTATTTCTGACTCCACTGGAGAGACTCTGGATAGAGTGTTTTTAGCAATTAAAGCTCAATTTAAAAACATAGAGTATGATGTTAAGTCTTACTTTTTTACCAGAACAGAAAATCAAGTTTCTAAAATAATGGAAGAAGCAAAAAAGAATGATAATGCAATAATTTTATATACAATTGTTGACACTTCTCTTGCAAAGTTTTTAGCAAACAAAGGAGGTGAAAAAAAAATTCCATGCTTCAGCGTTTTAGGAAACTTAATAATGAATTTTTCTAAATTATTAAATCAAAAGGCATCTCACGTTCCAAGTGGACAACATGCTTTGAACGAAGAGTATTATGAAAGAATTGAAGCCATTCAATTTACCATGGCTCATGATGATGGAAATCTTGTTGAAGATATAGGCAAAGCAGACTTGATATTATTAGGTGTAAGTAGAACAAGCAAAACACCAACATCAATTTATCTTGCCAATAAAGGCTATAAAACTTTAAATATTCCTTTAGTAAACGAACAATCAATACCAGAAAGCTTAAAAAAGAATCCAAAACTTTCTTGTGTAGTTGGTTTAACAACTGAACCTCAGCGGTTGGTCGACATTAGAAAAAATAGAATGAATGCTCTTAAAGAAAAAGAAAATACCAATTATACAAATATTACAAAAATAGAAAAAGAAATTAGTGATGCCAGAAAAACATTTATTAAATACAAATGGCCAACAATTGATGTTACTAGAAAATCAGTAGAAGAAACTGCAGCATCAATAATTAAGATATATGAAATAAACAAAAATAATGGTTAAAGAAATTATACTTGCATCAAAAAGTGGTGTGAGAAAAAAAATTTTAGAGGAAAACAATATCCAGTGTAAAATAGAGCCATCTAATGTGGATGAGGATAGTGTTAAAGAAAGCTTGCTAAAAGAAAGAGCATCTCCAACAATTATTTCAAAAAATTTGGCAGAATTAAAAGCAAATAAGATCAGCCAAAAATTTATAGAGGAAATGGTGCTTGGAGCAGATAGTGTAATAGATTTAGAAGGTGAAATAATATCAAAACCAAACGATAGAGCTGAGGCACTAGAAATATTAAAAAAGATGAATGGAAAAACTCATCAACTGATAAGCTCTGTTTGTATTTCAAGAGGTGGATCGATGATATGGAATTACTCGGATAAAGCCTCATTAACCATGAAAAATATGACTTTTCTAGAACTAGAGAATTACTTGAAAAAAATTTCTGATAAGGATCTTTATGCTTATAATGTTTATCAAATTGAAGGAGAGGGAAGAAACTTATTTTCAAAAATAGAAGGCGATGAAGATACGATCATGGGCCTTCCAGTTAAAAAAATTAAAGAATATCTTAATATTACAGAATGAAAAAAAATTTTTTAGTTATAGGAAATCCAATTGATCATAGCTTGTCACCAAAACTACATAATTATTGGATAGAAAAATATAAAATTGATGCAGTTTATGGAAAGAAGCTTTTAAACAATAATGAGATAAAAGATTTAATTGTTAATATTAGAGAAGAAAAAATTCATGGGTTAAATGTAACGGTACCATTTAAAAAAATGGTCATACCCTTTTTAGATGAGCTAAGTGAAGAAGCAAAAATCTCTCAATCAGTAAACACAATCTATAAAAAAAATAATAAAATTATAGGTGACAATACTGATATTGAGGGTTTTAAACTTAGTTTAGAAAAAACAGAACAAGAAATTAAAAATAAAAAGGCTCTAATACTTGGGGCAGGTGGGGTTGTTCCTTCAATTATTATTGCCCTTAAAAAAATGCAAATTGAAAAAATTTATTTAAGCAACCGAACAGAATTAAAAGCAATAGAGCTAAAGAAAAATTTTCCAGAAATTGAAATAATTAAATGGGGAGATACTTTAGATTTTGATATAATAATAAATGCAACAAGCATTGGATTAAAAGAGGAAGATGAAATTAATATTAATTATCAAAAAATTAGCAAAGACAAATTTTTTTATGATGTAGTTTATAATCCACCAGAAACAAATTTTTTAAAAAATGCAAAAAAGTACGGTGGAACAACAAGAAATGGTAAAATGATGTTTATTTTTCAGGCTCAAAAAGCTTTTTTTATCTGGCATAAGGTTATTCCAGAAATAGACAGCGAAACAATTAACCTTTTAGATGTATGATTAGAATTGCAATAGTGGGCGACATAGGTTCTGGTAAAAGTTATATAGCTAACCTTTTTAGCTATCCAGTTTTTAATGCTGATTTAGAGGTTGCAGAAGTATACAAAACAAACAAAAATTGTTTTAAAAGATTAAAAAAAGATTTACCTAAATATTTTTCAGTATTTCCAGCAAATAAAATACAAATTATAAATGCAATAGAGAATAGTGAAAAGAATTTAAAAAAAATTACAAAAATTATTCACCCTGAAATTAGAAAAAGATTATCTATTTTTCTAAAAAAAAATAAAAAAAGAAAAGCTGTAGTTTTAGATATCCCACTTTTATTAGAAAATAAATTAAATCATAAGAATGATACCATAGTTTTTATTCAATCAAAAAAAGGTGATATTATAAAAAAACTAAAAAAGAGAATTAATTTTAATTTTAATTTATATAATCAATTTAAAAAAATACAGTTACCACTTAGTTATAAAAAGAAAAAATCCAACTATATTATTAAAAATAATTTTACCAACAAGCTTGCTAGGAAGAGTGTAAAAAAAATACTAGAAGAAATTATATAAAATGAAAGAAGTAATACTAGATACAGAAACAACAGGACTATCTGTTAGAGATGGACATAGAATTGTAGAAATTGGGTGTATTGAGTTAGAAAATTTGATACCAACTAATAATAGATTTCACTGTTATCTTAACCCTGAAAAAAAAGTTTCTGAAAAAGCTCTAGAAGTGCATGGTTATACAGATGAATTTTTATCTACCCAAAAAAAGTTTGCAGAAATAGCTGATCAGTTTTTGAACTTTATAGAAAATAAAAGACTTGTAATACACAATGCTGAATTTGACTTATCCCACTTAAACAATGAATTAGCATTGCTAGGTAAGAAAAAATTAAACAATGAAAATGTTGTAGACACACTTGGTTTAGCCAGGGATAAATTCCCAGGCTCTCCAATAAGTCTTGATGCATTGTGTAAAAGATACAGAGTAGATAATTCAAAAAGAACACAACACACAGCTCTTATTGACTGTGATCTGTTAGCTAAAGTTTATATTAACCTTCTTGATCAAAAAGAACCAACTTTAAATTTTAAAAATGAAGATAATGAAAAAATAATAATAAATTCCAATGACACAAACCAGTATTACAAAAAAGTAGTTAAGCCATCAGAGGCAGAACTTAAGCTTCATAAGGAATATTTAAAAAATAATTTAAAGAAAAATTTTTTTAATTAGCTCTTCGTTTATATAGTTCAGTAAAATCAACTTTTTTTTCAAATTTTATTCCAGGGTAACCAGAGTCAGTTAATAAATTCAAAAATATTTTTTCTAAGTCTGGATAAATTTTGTTAGGAACTTCACACAAAATAATTTTCTCCATCTCTTTTTTATCAGAAATTTTTTCATTTATTTTAACAATAGCCGTATAAATTATTTCAAAATGAGATTTTTTTTTAACCTCCTCTTTATCTGTAAATTTAATGATTATATTAATCTCTATGATTTCATCTTTCACAGCTTTAGAATTAATATCAATATTCAATTGATATTTAGAAATTTTTTCTCTTACAGCTATATAGGTTGGGACGTCAGGTGTCTCACAAGACATATCTTTTATAAAAGCACCAATTATTTTAAAGTTTTCTGTCATTTTCGTCCTCTATGTCTTCAAACTCACCGTTAATAAAATCTTGTTTTTTGTTATTTGTCCTTTGTTTAGTTGATACTCTTTTAAAAATCAATTTTCTTGTTGGTGGAAAAATAATTAGTAAACCTAAAAAATCAGTTGCGAACCCTGGTAAAATTAAAAGCAAGGCAGCAAAAGCCAAAGCGGCGCCAGAAATAATTTCATACACTGGAAGTTCTTTTTTTACCATTTGAGACATGCCAGCTTTTAAAGTATTAAAGCCTTCATATCGTGCATAAATAACACCAAAAAAAGCAGTAATAAAAATAAGCAGGATAGTGTTAAAAGCACCAATTTGAGAGCCTATTTTGATAAATAAATAGATTTCAATAACCGGAATACTAATTAATAATAATAAAAATGTGTTCATTTGTCTTTATTCTAAATTGCTAGTTGTAATTAATCAACATAGTAAATATTGTTAACTAATGAGTTATAGTTTTGAATACATCGATATCATTCTTTTGGCCATGATCGCTGGTTTTATTTTTCTTCGTCTACGAGGAATACTTGGTAAAAAAACAGGTTTTGAGGGTAAAATATCAACGCAATTTGAGAAAGAACTTCAAAAAATTAAACCAAATCTAAATTCAAAACCAATCAATGAAAATTTTGATGAAGAAGCAAAGAAATATTTTTTAAAAGGTGCAAGAATTGCATATGAGACGATTATTACTGATTTTAGTGATAGTGATAACAGGCTCATAGCTAGCAAACCTCTTTTGAGTAAAAAAATTCATGATCAGTTTAAAGAAGCTTTAATAGATAGAGAAAACAAAGGCTATTTTGCTGAGATAACCTTTATAGGGATCAAATCAGCTATGGTTAAAAACCATAAAAAAATAGAAGAAAGCTTAGAAGTCACAGTAGATTTTGTTAGTGAAATTATAACTTGTATCAAAGATAAAGATAAAAAAATAATATCAGGAGATAGTGAAAAAATTAAGATGGTTTATGATACATGGGTTTTTTCAAAAGATATAAAATCTGCCAATCCCAATTGGTTATTAATTGACACTATTACATAATTGATTAAGAAAATTTCAGACAAAGACAAGCAAGATTGGGAAAATTTTCTAAAAGATAAAAAAAAAATTACCAATAAAAAATTTTTACAAAAAAAAGAAACAGAAGGTGAAAAAATTATAGAAATTTTAGATAAAGACAAGCAAGATTGGGAAAATTTTATAAAAAATAAAGATAAAATTCTAAACAAAGATTTTGTTAATAAAAAAGATATAAGATACGAAAAAGTAAAAAAAATAGATCTTCATGGCTATACAATTGAAGAAGCAAACAAAACAGTAGAGCAACTTATTCAAAAATGTTTTGATGAAAATGTTACTAAAATAATAGTGATTACAGGGAAGGGCCTTAGATCTAAAAATGTCGAAAACCCTTACCTTTCAAAGGATTTGAGTATACTAAAATATTCAGTTCCAGAATTTATTGAAAACAATAAAAGTTTAACACAATTTATTATTGAAACCACAGACGCTAAGATTGAAGATGGCGGTAGTGGAGCTTTTTATATTTATCTTAAAAATAAAAATAAATTTAAGTAACCATTTAAGAAATGAATACAATTAAGCGAAAATTAAATATTTTAAAAAAAAGAAAAATTGATAAAAAAATAGACAATTTTTTTAGCTGGATAAAAGGTGCTGAATTAGTTGAACTTAAATCATGCAATATAACAGAGGACCCAGTTCGCCCAGAACTTGATGTAATATTTAGAACGAGCTATGGAAGAAAAATTTTTGGTGTAAGGTATAAAAAAGAAATAAGTGCAATCATGTGCTTTGGTTTTACCGACGAAGTTCCAAGCACAGTTAAAGAGTTAGATTTAATGACAAGAGATGCGCATTTAAGAAGCGTGCGAAGGGATCAAAATATTGGACAAATAGCTATTGCTTATACCATTTGGTCAAAAAAAAAAGGCGGTGGAAAATTAATTGTAAAAGAAGTTTTTAAGATGATTAAAAAATCAAATCATTTAAACAGACTTGTTACTCTTTCACCACTTACAGAAATGGCACGTAATTTTCATTTAAATAATGGAGCTATAGAACTTCAAGTTAATGAAGAAACACAAAACTTTGAATATAAAATTTAAATTTTAAAGAATAAATTTAGATAAATCTGTATCTTTAACAAGTTCATCTAGATTTTGTTTTACATATTTAGAATCTATTATAATTTTTTCACCAGCTCTATCTGTTGCAGTAAAGCTAATATCGTCTAAAATTCTTTCAATAATAGTGTGTAGTCTTCTTGCACCAATATTTTCTACAGTATTATTAACTTCTGATGCCATATTAGCAATTGCATCAATACCATCATCAGAAAATTCTAGTTCAACGTTTTCTGTTTTTAAAAGAGCAACATATTGTTTTATCAAACTATAATCTGGTTCTTTAAGAATTCTTTTAAAGTCATCACTAGTTAAAGCTTCAAGTTCAACTCTTATTGGTAGTCTACCTTGTAATTCTGGAAGCAGGTCTGAAGGTTTGGCCAGTTGGAAGGCTCCTGATGCAATAAATAAAATATGATCAGTTTTAATTGTACCGTACTTTGTGCTAACTGTTGTTCCTTCAATTAGTGGAAGCAGGTCTCTTTGCACTCCTTCTCTAGAAACATCTCCACCAGATCTATCTGTTCTTCCTGAAATTTTATCTATTTCATCTAAAAAAACTATTCCATTATTCTCTGTTGAGTCTTTTGCTGATTTTATAATTTTATCTTCTTCTATTAACTTGTCAGCTTCATCATTAATTAAAATATCATGAGATTCTTTGACAGTCATTTTCTTCTTTTTCTGTTTATTACCAATAGATTTTCCAATCATCTCTCCAATATTTATCATTCCAATGTTTGCCCCAGGCATTCCAGGAATTTCAAAAGCAGCCTGAGAGCCACTATCATTTACTGCGATTTCAATTTCATTATCATCTAAATCACCATCTCTTAATCTTTTTCTAAAGCTTTCTCTTGTAGCAAGACTTGCTTTATTTCCAACTAGAGCATCTAAAACTTTTTCCTCTGCTAATTTTTGAGCCTTAGCATGGACCTCTTTTCTTTTTTTTACTTTTTCCATTGCAATTGCAATTTCAAGTAGATCTCTTATAATTTGTTCAACATCTCTACCAACATATCCAACCTCAGTAAATCTTGTAGCCTCTACCTTCACAAAAGGAGCCTCAGCCAATTTAGATAATCTTCTAGAAATTTCTGTTTTACCAACTCCAGTTGGCCCAATCATTAAAATATTTTTAGGTAAAACTTCATCCTTCATTTCACCTTTTAAAGCTTGTCTTCTCCATCTATTTCTTAAAGCAATGGCAACTGCTTTTTTAGCTTTATTTTGTCCAACAACGTATCTATCTAATTCGGAAACTATTTCTCTAGGAGATAAAGAGCTGACTAAAGAGTTATCTTTTTTTTCAGTTTTTTCTTTTGGAAAAGGTGTAACGTTTGTATCTTTCATTAAATTTTTTCAATTTTAATATTATTATTAGTGAATACACAAATTTCAGATGCAACTTGAATTGCTTTTCTTGCAACTTCTTCAGCACTCAAATCTGTATCTAATAAAACTTTAGCAGCAGCTAAAGCATAATTTCCACCCGATCCTATACCTATGGCATCACCCTCTGGCTCTAAAACATCACCAGTTCCAGAAATTATAAAGCTATTTTCTTTATCACCAATAGCCATTAAAGCTTCTAGTCTTCTTAAATATTTGTCAGTTCTCCAGTCTTTTGCTAACTCGACAGCTGCTCTTGGAAGATTTCCAGCATGCTTTTCAAGTTTTGCTTCTAGTCTTTCAAACAAAGTTAATGCATCTGCAGTTGATCCAGCAAACCCAGCTATTACATTTCTTTTTTCAATTTTTCTAACTTTTGCAGCAGTGCTTTTTATAACAGTATTGCCCATGCTAACCTGGCCATCTCCTGCAACTACTACTTCATTGTTTTTTCTAATAAGCACTATTGTAGTCATAGGTTATAAATGGATATTAATTTTTATTCTTCAAGTAGCAGATTGCAAATATTGATATAGTCAATTAATCTCTATATACATATTATATATTATGAGCAGAATAGGAAAAGTTTCTAGAAAAACAAAAGAAACTAGCATCAGTGTTGAAGTTAATATTGACGGTAAAGGTCAATATAAGATTGATACTGGAATAGGTTTTTTAGATCACATGCTTGAGCAGCTATCAAAACATTCACTGATTGATTTAAAAGTTAAAGCAAAAGGTGACACTCATATAGATCTTCATCACACAACAGAAGATACAGGAATTGCTATTGGTGAGGCCTTAAAGAAGGCCCTAAAAAATTTTGTAGGAATCAGAAGGTATGCTCACGCAATGATACCAATGGATGAAACATTAACAAGGGTTGCAATCGATGTTTCAAATAGACCTTATTTAATATGGAAGGTAAAATTAAAAGTGGAAAGACTTGGAGAGATGGACACAGAGCTTTTCAAAGAATGGTTTCAAGCATTTTCTCAATCAGCAGGAATAACACTGCATATGGAAAATATTTATGGAGACAATAGTCATCATATAATTGAGTCTTGTTTTAAAGCTCTAGCAAGGTCATTGAGAACAGCTTTAGAAATAGACCCTAGAAATAAGAAGAGCATTCCATCAACTAAAGGCTCATTATAAGTTTAATGAATGTCACAATTGTTGATTATAATTCAGGAAATATCAGCTCAGTAATAAATTCCTTTAAAGAAGTTGCTAAAGATAAAGTTAATATCGAAGTATCTTCAGATTTAAGTAAGATTAAATCAAGCGACAAGGTAGTTTTACCGGGACAGGGGTCGTTTAAGAGCTGTATTGACGCATTAAATAGCATAAATGGTTTAGTAGAGACACTCAATGAGTTTGTAATAGCTAATAAAAAACCTCTTCTGGGAATTTGTGTTGGTTTACAGATGTTTGCAGATCTTGGTTATGAAGAAACTGAAACAAAAGGACTTGGTTGGATTTCAGGAAAAGTTTCAAAGATCGATAATCAAAATAATAAATACAAACTTCCACACATTGGTTGGAACGAAATTAGTATTATTAAAGAAAGCAAGATTTTTAAGGATATAGAAAATAAATCACACATGTACTTTGTTCATAGCTACGAATTTATTCCAGAAGATAAAAGTGTAATTTCTGCAACAACAGATTATTCATCAAATATTGTTTGTTCAGTTGAAAAACAAAATATCTTTGGAACCCAATTTCACCCTGAAAAGAGTGATAAATTAGGACTTAAAATTATAGAAAATTTTTTGAATTTATAAACATGAAAATATTTCCAGCTATAGATATTAAAGATAAGAAATGTGTGAGATTAATTAAAGGGGACTTTAATAATAAAACCGAATATGAAACATCACCAGTTGATCAAGCTGGTAAATACAAAAATTATGGCTTTAAAAATTTACACATCGTTGATTTAGATGGTGCCTTAACAGGTGAGACAGTTAACCTAGATATTATTAAAGAAATAGTTCATAAATTTGATTTGAAAATTGAAGTAGGTGGAGGTGTTAGAACTATTGATAGTATTCAAAAGTATACAGATGCAGGAGTAGAAAAAGTTATTTTAGGAAGTGCAGCCATAAAAGATAAAATTTTTTTAAAAGAAGCATGTCAAAAATTTCCAAATAAAATTGCCCTAGGTCTAGATGCTAAAAATGGATACTTATCAGTTTCAGGATGGAAGGAAAACTCTAATCGATTGACTTTAGATTTTTTAAAAGAAGTAAATGATTATGGTGCTAGCAGATTAATTTATACAGACATAAATAGAGATGGTACAAAACAAAGTCCTAATTTTGAAGAAACAACTAATGTTGCAAATGTATCTAAATGCCCAGTAATTATTTCAGGAGGAGTATCTTCAATTGATGATATTAAAAAAGCAAAAGGTTTAAAAAATATTGAAGGAATAATAGTTGGTAAAGCTATATATGATGGTGATATTAAATTGGACGAATTAGTGAGAGAATTAGATGCTTAAAAATAGAATTATAGCCTGTTTAGATGTTAAAAATGGGAGGGTTGTTAAAGGAATTAACTTTGTAGATTTAAAGGATGCTGGTGATCCAGTTGAACAAGCTAAAATTTATAGTGATGGTGGTGCTGATGAGATTTGTTTTTTAGATATTACAGCTTCCAATGAAAATAGAGACACAATTTATGACGTGGTTGAAAGAACATCTAAAAAATGTTTTGTGCCCTTAACGGTTGGTGGCGGGGTTAGGGGAGTTGAAGATATAAATAAACTATTAAATTGTGGAGCAGATAAAGTTTCAATCAATACTGCAGCAGTTCAAAGTCCTGAAATAATAATTGAAAGTTCAAAAAAATTTGGATCGCAGTGCATTGTTGTTGCGATAGATGCTAAAAAAAATGGCAATAAATGGGAGGTTTTTACCCATGGTGGTAGAAACAACACAAGTATAGATATAACAGAATTTGCAAAAAAAATGGAAAATAATGGAGCAGGAGAATTGCTAGTTACTTCTATGGATAGAGACGGCACTCAAATTGGTTATGATAATGACTTAATATTTAAAATATCTTCTACAGTTAATATACCTGTGATTGCCTCAGGTGGAGTAGGTAATTTGGATCACCTGGTAGATGGTATAAAATTAGGAAATGCTAGTGCAGTACTAGCGGCTTCAATTTTTCATTATGGAACACACTCAATTAATGAAGCTAAACAATATTTGAACTCAAAAGGAATTCCCGTTAGGATTTAGATATGTCAGAAAATCTATTAAATTTAGTAAATACAATTAGAGACAGGAAAAATAAAGATGAAGACAAATCTTACACTTCATCATTATTATCAGGTGGCCTGTCTAAGTGCATAGATAAAATGGAAGAAGAATTTGATGAACTTAAAGAGGCCCTAAAAAATAAATCTAACATAGTTCATGAAGCAGCGGATACAATTTATCATATATTAGTTACACTTGAGGCTGCAGACATTAAGTTTGAAGATGTCTTAAAAGAGTTAGAAGACAGAAAAAAACAATCAGGTATTGAAGAAAAGAATAATAGATAATGGACTACGACAAAAATAATATTTTTGCAAAAATTTTGAGAAAAGAAATTCCCTGTAAAAAAATATTTGAAAATGACCATGTTCTTTCTTTTCACGATATTAATCCTCAAAAAAAAATACATGCATTGATCATTCCAAAAGGTGAGTACATTAATTTAGATGATTTTAATAATAGAGCCTCAGATCAAGAGATAGTCGCGTTAAGCAAAGCTATTACGGAAGTTTCAAAAATATTAGGTATATCAATAGATACAGGCAAAGGTTATAGAGCCCTAACAAATTTGAGTGAAGATGGTGGTCAAGAGGTTCCACATTTACACTTCCATTTATTTGGAGGAGAAAAAGTTGGGAAAATGGTTGAGTGAAAGAAAAAATTTATCGAAGTTATTTAGAGATAAAGTCTCTACATGAATTAAAAGAAGTTCAGAAACCCTCAGAGAATTATTCTGTAGTGCTTGCTGACTCAAAAGATTTTCAATTAAACAAATTCTTTTACAAAAATATTGGTAAGAATTGTCAGTGGATCGATAGACTTGTTTGGACAGACTTAAATTGGATAGAATATATCTCTAATGAACATTTATTTACTCATATACTTAAAGATAAAAGTGAAATAGCTGGCTATTTTGAATTGTTATTTAACAAACAAAGCAAAGAAGCTGAAATTACTTATTTTGGAATTTTGGAAGAATATTATGGGAAAAAATTAGGGGGATATTTGTTAAGTGAAGCAATCAAGAGATCATTTAATTTGGGCTGCGAAAGAGTTTGGGTTCACACTTGTTCTCTTGATCACAAAAATGCGTTAAAAAATTATTTGGCCAGAGGTATGAAAAATTTTAAGTCTGAAATTTTAATTAGATGATTAATTGTTTTCAGGTAAGTTAAAAATTTTATTATCTATCTCTTGGTTTTTTTTAACAGAAGAAATAAACGTTATTGATAAATTTTGATAAATATCTTCGGTTTGCCATCCAATTAAATTTAAATCTTTCTTATCAAAAAAAATATTAATTTCATTATTGTTTTCAAAAATTTTAAAATTTAAGTATTTGTTGTCTATTTCCCTTGGCTCCAACTCCTCTATTTTAGAAATTAGATATTCTTTATCTAGTAAAAATTCTAAAGGAGTTTTGTTAAGTGGATAACGATAATAACTTCCTCTATTGCTAGTTTTGATAATCAAAGATTTTCCATTTGATACTAATTTTTTTTTACTAGGATTGCTATATTCACAAAAGATTTTTTTAGGATATTCAATGATACATTTTCCATCTTCACTTTTATTCTTAATTGTTTGTACAAAATTAAAACTTAAATTATTTGTAAGTTTCATTTGAGAAATTATCTTATCTTTTGATGATGAGTTGGCAGGAATATAAAAACTGAAAATTAGTAAAATAATTATTACTTTAAGCATTAAAGAACATCTCTTTTACCAACATGATTAGCTTTACTGACAATTCCATCAACTTCCATCATGTCAATAATCCTTGCAGCTCTATTATATCCTATTTGTAATTTTCTTTGTAAAAACGAGGTAGATGCCTTCCCTTCAGATCTAATAATATCAAGTGCTGCTTGGTACAATTCATCTTTATCTCTTGAGCCAGGCACATCTCCGCTCATTTCTTTTTCATCGGTAAAATTTAAGATTTCATCTATATAATCTGGTTCTGCTTGTCCTCTTAAATAATTATTAACTTTTTCAATTTCACCTTCAGATACAAAAGGAGCATGAATTCTTACAATTTTATTTGCAGAAGACATATAAAGCATATCTCCTTTACCAAGCAGTTGTTCTGCACCTTGTTCACCTAAAATTGTTCTACTATCTATTTTTGAAGTTACCTGAAAAGATATCCTTGTTGGAAAATTTGCCTTAATTGTTCCAGTAATAACATCAACACTTGGTCTTTGAGTGGCCATTATAATATGAATTCCAGCGGCTCTTGCCATTTGAGATAGTTTTTGAATATAATTTTCTATTTCTTTTCCAGCAACAAGCATTAGGTCAGACATTTCATCTACTACGACGACAATATAGGGCATGGCTAAAGTGTGTTTTGTATTATAGCCATCAATATTACGCACCCCTTCTTTGGTCATAAGTCTGTATCTATTTTCCATTTCTTTAACTACCCAACCTAAAACAGAGGCTGCTTTTTTTGCCTCAGTGATCACGGGACATAATAAGTGAGGTATGCCTTCATAGGTTGAAAGTTCAAGCATTTTAGGATCAATTAGTATGAATTTACATTTATCTGGCGTGTGTCTGTAAAGTAGAGATAAGATAATAGTATTTATACAAACAGATTTACCTGATCCAGTAGTACCAGCAATTAATAAGTGAGGCATAGAAGCTAAATCCCTAACAACAGGAACACCAGAAATATTCTTACCCAGTGCAATTGGCAATCTGATATCCTTTTTATTAAAGTCAGAATTAGAAAATATTTCACTTAAATAAACGTTCTCACGACTAGAATTTGGAAGTTCTATACCAATAGTACTCCGTCCGGGTATAGTAGCTATTCTTGCTGATTCAGAGCTAGTGTTTCGGGCGATGTCATCAGAAAGATTAATAATTTTTGATACTTTAATGCCTGCGGCTGGTTCAAATTCGTTTAGGGTTACAACTGGTCCATGACTAACTTTTTTTATCTCACCACTAACACCAAAATCTAAAAGAATTTTTTCTAAAAATTCACTATCGATATAATCATCATCTCTTAGTTTCTCTTTATCTTTTTGTGTTGGAATCTTTAATAAATCAATAGAAGGCAGTTTAAATTTAATTTTTTTATTATCAGTATTGTTTTTACTTTTAATAAAAGGTAGATCTTCCTGAATAAGACTTTTAATTTCTTCCTGAGGTATAAATTCATTAATTAATTCATTTTCGTTAGTATAATTTTGTTCTTTTTTAGAAAATAAAAATTTTAATATTTTTTTAATAACTTTATAAAAATAATTAATTTTAAATTGAATACTAATTAAAAACAAAATTAAAATAGATAAAAAAAGAATATAATAAGAAATTTGTGAATTGATACTAATTAAAGAATATAAAAAAGTTGTTTCTAAATATTTTCCGATAAAACCACCATTACCATTAATATAAAGTTTAAATGTTACTGGATAAAAAAAGGAAAAAAATAAAGATCCAAGTAAAGAATATAAAATAGTATAAAAAATACTCACTATAATTAAGAAAATTTTCTTATTTAGAATAATATTTACTCCAGATACCATAAGACTAAAGGGCATTAATAGAGCTATCATTCCAAAAGATTGAAAAAAAATATCAGCAGTGAAACTTCCACGAAATCCAAGAATATTTTGAATATTCATTCCATTTGGAAAAATAAAGTTAGGATCTTCAGGGGAAAAAGTAATTAATGAAGCTAGTAATAAGATACCTGTTATTAAAATACCTAAACCAATAATTTCAATAACTCTATTTACGCCAAAATTTATTGTATTACTTGCTAATTTTTTTAATTTCATAAATTAATCACTTTGTATCATTTAATTTTTATTGTTAAAATTAAAAATTATTATGAATATCTGTATTATAGGGGATGGGCTTACCAGCTTATCTTTAGCCAAAAATCTTATAAATAAAAAAATAAATGTACACATTTATCATAAAAGTAAAATTAAAAATTTATTACCAAACCGGACAATAGGGATATCTAAAAATAACTTAGAATTTTTTAGAAAAGAAATTCATAAAGTTTCTAAAAAGAATTGTTGGGAAATTAAAGAAATAAAGATTTATTCAGAAAAACTTGAGAAAGAAAATTTATTAAAATTTGAAAATAATAAAAATAACCTATTTTATATGGTAAGAAATGACGATCTTTACGAATCATTAATAAGTAAGACATCTAAAAACAAATTTTTTAAAAAAAACTTAATTAGTAAAAATTCTTTTTATTCGAATTTACTGATCGAAAATAAATATGATTTAATAATTAATTGTGAAGCAAATAATTTTTTATCAACTAAATTTTTTATGAAAAAAATTGATAAAGATTATGATAGCTTTGCATACACAACAATATTAGAACATAAAAAAATAGAAAATAATATCGCTACTCAGATTTTCACAAATAATGGCCCAATTGCATTCTTGCCAATTTCAAATAGTGAAACATCTATTGTGTGTTCATTAAATACTAAAAATAAAAAATATAATGATAATGAGATCTTAGATTTAATTATTAAGAATAATCCAAAATATCAAATACAAAAAATACATAAATTAAGTAGTTTTAAGTTAAGCTCGTCTAATTTAAGAAACTACCATCATAAAAATATTTTAGCGTTTGGTGATTTGCTTCATCGGGTACATCCACTTGCTGGTCAGGGTTTTAATATGACAATCAGAGATATTAAAGTTTTATCTGAAATTATCCAAAACAAAATTGATCTAGGCATGCAGCTAGATTCATCAATTTTAAATGAATTTGAAAAAGAAACTAAAAATAAAAATTTTCTTTTTTCTAATAGTATAGATTTTATTTATGAGGCTTTTAACCTTGATAAAAAAATAAAAAGTAAAAGCTTTAATAAAATTTTAAGAATCGTTGGTAAAAATAAGAACTTATTAAGCTATTTCATTAAGCTTGCAGATAGAGGATTAAATTTTTAGATACTATTGCACAGTTGTATTGTCAAAATTATCATAGTTATAAGTATTTAATATCTCAGCTATTTTATTCTTTCTGATTTCTAGATTTTTGCTTTCTAATAAAATTTGTTTTTCCTCAAGTGAAAAAGGAGAAGCCATAGCTAGTGCATTAATAGTTTCATTCAAATTTTGTTTTTCTAAAGATTTCCAATTAATTACGTAACCTTTTTTTTCAAATAGTGATTTTAAATCTTTAAAAATTAATTCAAGATCTGAAAATTTCAATTTTTCTTTCTGTAAATTTAAATCATCTTGATAATCTTCAAAATTAACCTCACACTCACGGTACAATTTACTATTTTTAATCTCTTTAGTTACTTTAAATCTTATTAAGCCATTAAGTTCTATTAAATATGAACCATTTGATGAATCTTTAAAGCTGGTAATTTTCCCTAAACAACCAGTCTCATGAAGATCTATAACAGAATTAATATTATTATTTTTTGGTTGAATTAAACCTATTAATTTATTTTTTTTCATACTGTCATTAATCATTTCAATATATCTAGGTTCAAATATATTTAGTGGTACGGTTGTTTCAGGAAAAATAATAAAATTATTTAGAGGAAAGACAGATATAATTTTTGGCAAATCAAGTTTTTTCATTATATCTTTTAGCAAATTTTTAAAAATGTATATACTAGTCAGTAACTTTATTATTGCTTGCATTGAAAAAACCGTCTATTTATAGTGTTTTTATAAGCGGGTCTAGCTCATTGGTAGAGCGAATCGTTGCCAACGATTAGGTAGAGGGTTCGATTCCCTTGACCCGCTCCATTAATAAGACGTGGCTACTAATTTTATCACACTACATCACATTCACACCCAGTCCATTGTATAGACATCTGGTTTATGATTTGATAGATTTACTTTTATTGCATCAAAAAATGAAAAAAAAAAAATTTAAGATAAAAAAAAAAAATATTAAATCAATATTAGGTATTATGATTTTATTCACAGCTCTCTACGCTATTTATTATAATTCATCAGGGGCAACCATAAATAGAGAATGTAAACAAATAGTTGCTGATAAACAAGGCCATCCATCAAGTGTTGGTGGAAAACATTTTCTTTTGTCTCAATGTCTTGCTGAAAAATCATTGTAATTAATAATAATTGTTTTAGGAATTATAGTTTTTTATTAAACAGCTACTTAATGTGCTTGCAGCTGATAATTAAATCAAATTAAATCTCGACACACTTACAACTCATAGAGTAGGTAATTATGAATATTTGACATAAAATAAACGTTAAAATATAATAGTTTTATAGATCTGGAAAAGTTTTCAATGATAAAGTAGAAGTTTCGATTTTATTGACTGTTCCAAAAATAGAAAAAAATTGAAAAAAAACAACTTAATTACAAGAATATTTCAAAGTTATTTGATAAATGTCAATATTAAAACATTTAAAGGAAATTTTTTTTACTATTTGATTTTCAGATTTGTGCGTTTATTTTTAAATAATCATATTGAAATAAAAGTAGAAAAATTCAAAATCTTAGCAAGCCATAATAAAAATAAAACCTCTTATTTTTTATTGAAAAAATGTTATTTTGGAGATGATCATGAACTAAATTCAATAAAAAAATTCTCTGCATTGGGAAAGGTTTTTTTATTAGATTGTGGATCTAATTATGGTTATTATTCTTTTTACACTGCATCACTATCTAATGAAAATAAAGTGATTGCTTTTGAGGCATCAAAAATGACATCAAATGAATTTCAAAAAAACTTAACATTAAATAATTTTAATAATATTAAATTAGAAAATTTAGCAGTTTCTAGTAGAGAGAATGAATTTTTAAACTTTATAGAAAGTGATAAGGATTGGGAAAGCTCATTGAATAACAATGAATTTATTAATCCTAATTTTCAAAAAGTTAAAACAACAAAAATAGATTATATTTTAAAAAATCAGAACTTAGATCAATATTTTTTAATTATTAAACTAGACATAGAAGGCAATGAATTAGATGCAATAAAAGGAAGCCTAAACACAATAAAAAAATACTCACCAATTATTATAATTGAGTTTTCCAAGTATAATCTACTTAACATTAAGGAAAATGTGAGTTATCTGAGTTTCTTTTTAGCCCAGTTCAATTATTCTATATATGGAACAAATAAAAAAAAAATTACTATTTTAGATATTTTAGATTTATTAAAAAAACTTAAAAAAAAACATCAAACCATTGGAAATTATTATTTAATTAAAAATTCTAGTAAGAATGAAAAAATATTTTTGAGCCATGAATGATTTAGTAAATAAGAAATGTGTTCCTTGTGAAGGTGGAACTTTACCTTTTGATATAAGTGAAATACACAAATACCAAAAAAAAGTAGATGGATGGGATGTAAATAAAAATGAAAAGAAAATCTATTTTCTAGAAAAAAAATTTATTTTTAAGAACTTTATTAATAGCCAAAACTTTATCAATAAAGTTGGAGAAATCTCAGAAGTAGAAGGTCATCACCCAGATATTTCATTTGGATGGGGGTATGCAAAAATTATAATTACCACACATGCAATAGAAGGATTATCAGAAAATGATTTTATTTTAGCTACTAAAATTGATCAGATTTTTAGTGCCTAAAATGTCTTGTTTTAGAAAAGATTAGAACAGTATTAGTTTGATTGGCAAATTTAATTATTTCTTTGTCTCTGATTGACCCAGAGGGTTGTATGACGGCTGTAATACCTGACTGTACTAATTTTTCTATACCATCAACAAATGGGAAAAATGCATCTGAGGCTGCAACTACTTCTTTATTTAAATTTTGATATTTTTTCATTTTGTCTATTGCAATTTGACAGCTATCAAGTCTGCTAGGTTGTCCAGATCCAATACCTACTGTTGCTTCCTGACTGGCTAAAACAATTGCATTTGATTTAACATATCTACAAACATTGAATGCAAAAATTAAATTTTTTAATTGAGATTTATTGGGTTTCTTTTTTGAAACTATCTTAAAATTTTTGATATTAAATTTTTCTATATCTTCAGATTGAGTTAAAAAAGACCCATTAGATGAATTAAATCTTACTAAATTTTTCATAGTAAAGTTTGTCGCATCGATAAGGCGTAAATTTTTTTTCTTTTTTAAAACTTTTAATGCCCCAGGATCAAAACCATTAGCAATAATAGCTTCCAAGAAAATATTATTTAGTTGGTTGGCTAGAGTTTTACTTACTTTGTAATTGCATGAAACTATTCCTCCAAAAGCACTGATTGGGTCACATGCCAGTGCTAATTGGTAGCTTTTTAAGTTATCTTTATTAATAGAAACACCGCATGGGTTAGCATGCTTAACTATAACAGTTCCTGAATTTTTTGGTAAAGATTTTGAAATAGTTAATGCAGAAAATATATCATTATAATTATTATAACTTAGTTGTTTTCCATGAATTTGTTTAATATTTAAACTTTGAGTTTTTGAGTAAACAGCTGCTTGCTGGTGAGAGTTTTCACCATACCTTAATTTTTCAATTAAATTACCGTAGATAATTTTTTTTTTAGGGAAATCATTATTTTTAACTTTATTAAAGTAGTTTGAAATTACAGCATCGTAATATGCTGTTTGAGAAAAGGCCTCTGAAGACATCTTTTCTCTATACCCAATAGTCGTCGAGCCTTTATTCTTTTCTATCTCTTCAATTAGTTCATAATATTGATCTGAAGAAGTAATAACAACAACATCATTGTAGTTTTTTGCTGCAGCCCTGACCATTGTTGGGCCCCCAATATCAATGTTTTCTATAATTTTTAAATGATTATTAGTCTGTTCTAGAGTTTTTTCAAAAGGGTAGAAGTTGACAATAACAAGATCTATTTCTTCAAAATTGTTATCTTTTAAATCCTTACTATGTGATTTGTTGTCTCTTTTACTTAATATTCCTGCATGTATTTTTGGGTGTAGTGTTTTAACTCTTCCACCAAGTATTTCAGGAGAGTCTGTATACTCTGAAACTTCTAAGCATTTAAATTTAAGTTTTTTGATCTCCTTGTAAGTACCACCTGAACTTATTAATTCAATTTTATGTTTAGTTAAAACTTTTAAAAGTCTCTTTAAATTTTTTTTATCAGAAACTGAAATTAGTGCTTTTTTAATTTGCTTCATTATAGTTTTGTAATTTCCCACTTTATAGTCTGGTTTTCATCATTAGTCATTCCAGAAATGACTATATTCTTATTGTCAATAAAGGAATCTTTTTTACCAAAATATAGACCATTATCAATATTCATATTATTGTTGTTAGAAGTAAATTTCCATCCTTCACCGTCAAGATCTATAAGTATTGATTTATTATCTTGAGTCTTCATTATCTTAATATTAGGCTCTAAATGAAATCTAATTTCAAATTTTAAATTTTTAATTTTATTTTTAGAAATCATTTTATCATGGCCAACAAATTTTAGTTGTTCAGAATAAAACTCAACTTCTCTTTCATGAATGATGCCATATTGTTTTAAATAACCATCATGAGTTGCATTAATTTTCCAATAGTTTTTTTCAAAGACAATATTTTTTTTTAAAATTTTTAATCCATGAGAAATTTTAGAACCTTCATTTTTAGTTTTATTAAATTTACATGAAGACCTATCATCTAAAATCAAAGTACTATGTGCAGCACTTGATTTTGACAGTTCATTTAATTGATGACTGCGGTTTTGAAAATAACCTGAGTTACAAATTAATTTTTTTCCATTTGATATTATTTCAAAAGATAATGAACCTGCTTGATAGTTTGAGGAAAACTTTTTATCAGGACTTGACCCAACATCCATAATTAGTGAAGTTTTTTTGTTATTAAGAACTACATATCCACCCAATTCATTGCTTTGATTTTTAAAATTATAGCCAAGTTTTTTTAAATAATGATCAAAATCAACATTATTTGTTTCATGGTTACCATTGAAAAGAAGGTCTATTTTATTATTTTGCCAAGTGAATGCATAAGCTTGACCTAAATAATATATATTTTCATTAATAAAATCAGGTATCTCACTCTGAGATTCCTTGAACCACTCTCTAATTAAAATAAAATATTTTAAGTAAAAGCATAATTGCCTAATATTCCTTGATTTTGGAAAACCATCATTATCAAAAGAAGATTTTATAATTCTTCGTAATAAGCTTAACCCTATTTCTAAATACTCATCTTTATCTTTATAGGTTAAGCCAACCAGAATAATAGCTGCACAACCTATCATTTTATCGTCAACCCATTTCAATCGTTCTATTTCATTAATTAAATGATTAATTTGTTTTTTTATGATCCTATTGAAACTGTTTTTATATTCAACGCTACTATCTTCATAAGTGAGCCTAGAGTTAGAAGTCCAAGCAATTATTCTTTTAGCAACTATATCAAAATCCCAACTCTTATAATTATATCGATGATTTTTCTTAATCCATTGTAAAACTACATTTTGAGTATCTTTTTTTGATGATTTTAAATCCAAGCTAAATAACCAAAAAAAACTATTTAAATTTTTATAGTCTTTTTTTTTTAAATCTTTGTTATCCCATATATTGTTTAATATATAATTTTCGATGTTAATCTTCTTTTTATCATATCTTATAAGTGATCCTAATAAGTTAGGACTTGGACGGTAGTCTAAAGAACTGACAATTGAAGGTGTAATTTTTCTGTTATAAATATTTGAGCTTAAATATAGAGTGCGGATTTTTTTTTTAGAAAATACATATGATTTATTAACAAAACTTAATAAATTATTAAAAATCATTATTCTAAATTGATTTTAAAAGGTCTATATTTTTTTTTATATTTCCATTATTGTTTTTGAATATAGTAGTGCCAGAAACTAAAATATTTGCACCAGCTTCAATAGCCAACTTATTGTTATCAAAATTAATTCCTCCATCAATTTCAATATCAAAATCTATATTTTTTTGATCTTTTATTTTTTTTAATTCTTTAATTTTTTCAAGTACTTCAGGCATAAATTTCTGACCTCCAAATCCAGGATTTACACTCATAATTAAGATTAAATCAATTTCATTCAATAAACCTGTTATTAAATTAATTTTAGTTTCAGGGTTTAAAGAAACCCCAACCTTTTTATTTAATTTTTTTATATATTGAATAGAGCTTTTCAAATCTTCTGTTGCCTCAGGATGTATTGTAATAATGTCAGCACCTGCATCAGCATAATCTTTAATGTATTTATGCACGGGTGAAATCATCAAATGAACATCAAATGGTAGCGTTGTATATTGTCTTAAAGCTTTAATAATTGGAGGACCCATTGTTAAATTTGGAACAAAATGGCCATCCATCACATCTACATGGATCATATCTGCACCACCATCTTCAAGTCTCTTAATTTCATTTCCAAGCTGACTAAAGTCAGCAGATAAAATTGAAGGTGATATTTGTATTTTTTTCATTGATTACTAATATTAGTAGTATCAATTTTATTTTTAATTTGAATTAATTATTTGCCAAAAATACGATAAATTTCTGTAGCAATTTCACTTTCTAAAGGAAAAGATAACATTCCCATGACAGAATATCCCAGTAAATAGGGCATAAGGTAAAATCTAATCATATAAAAGAACCAGGCAACATAAAGTGGAACAAGAGGGTCAATAATGAATGAAGGAGTGATAGGTTTAAATGATCTTATTAAGGGGTTTGTTAATTTTACGAATGCTTTCATAAAAAAAAACTCTGAGTTTTCTCTTTGAAAAATATTCATCGCAACTCTTCCAATTAAAGTCCACATTACAACACCTAAAATATAGTCAATTATGAGAATAGAAGGATGCATTTCTGGCATAAATATAAAAAGGAATTTTTTTTTAACTTAACTAAGGGGCGAAATAAATCGCCCCTTAATATAAAATTTAATTAGTGTTGTTTTCCAAGAATTGTTTTACCACTTGGAATACGAAGCTCATCAATCATATTTTGAGTAGCTGCGTCCGGTGCTTTTGTTAGTAAACTAACAACCACCATAGAAACTAAACTAACTGACGCTCCAACGATACCGAATGTAAGTTGAGTAATACCCAAGAATCCAGCTCCACCAGTACGTACCCAAATTAGATACCAAGTACCAGAAGCTAATCCTAGAAGCATTCCTGCAACAGCACCAGGACCATTCGCTCTTTTCCACCATACACCTAATACAAGTGGGAAGAACAATCCTGACATCGCAAAGTCAAAAGCCCAAATTACTGAACCTAAGATACCTTGGATACCCATTGCGGCAATAGTTGCTCCAGCAAAACCAATTAATACAAGTAATACCCTTGCAACAATTAATCTTTTTGCAGCTTCTGCTTTTGGATCAATGATCTTGTAATACAAGTCATGAGACAAAGCATTAGCAATTGCTAAAACTAAACCATCAGCAGTAGACATGGCAGCAGCCATACCTCCAGCAGCAACAAGACCTGAGATTACATAAGGTAATCCAGCAATTTCTGGAGTAGCTAACACAACGGCTTTACCACCCATGAAAAACTCATTTAATTCAAGAGTTCCATTTCCGTTAAAGTCGCTAACAAACATTAAGTTAGCTTGGTTCCAGTTTTGATACCAATCTATTGCTTGAACCTCAGCTATTGACTTACCAATAATCCCTGTTGAAAGTGTTGGATCAATCAGTGATAGTTTTGATAATGTCGCTAACATCGGTGCAGTTGAGTATAAAATGAAGATGAAAAGTAGCGACCATGCTACAGATCTTCTAGCTGATTTTACACTTGGAGTAGTAAAGTATCTCATCATAACGTGAGGCAAAGAAGCTGTTCCTGCCATCATACAAATTGCTAGAGAAATGAATCCCCAGCTTGTTCCGTTAACTGATGAGTGTGCTTTAGTTATTCCAGCTAAACCTTTTGGTACTGTAGCTAAGTCGGCAGCTGAGTTTTTCACAAAACCAAATTGACTCTCTAGTTCGGCAATTCTAGCTACCTCATCTCCCAACATTAAATGTGGGAAGAATCCAGCACCCATTTTACTACTGATCCAGAATACAGGAAGTAAGTAAGCAATAATTAAAACTATATATTGCGCAACTTGCGTCCATGTAACTGCTCTCATTCCACCAAGCATAGAACAAAGTAATATACTTGCTAATCCGACATACACAGCAATTTTAAAAGGAATATCTAAAGCTACTGAAGCAATAGTTCCTGTTGCATTGATTTGTGCAGTCACATATGTGAATGAAGCTACTGTTAATACTAGTACTGCAGAAAGTCTTGCTGCATTACCACCATATCTTGTACCAACAAAATCTGGAACTGTGTAACAGCCAAATTTTCTTAAGTAGGGTGCTAATAAAGTAGATACAAGTATATAACCACCTGTCCATCCAACTAGCAACGCCATATAGCCATAGCCTTTGAAGTAAATACCACCTGCCATTGCAACGAATGATGCACCAGACATCCAGTCTGCTGCAGTAGCCATTCCGTTAAATACAGTAGGTACTTGTCTCCCTGCTACGTAGTATGCGTCCATCTGAAGTGTACGTGATAACCAACCGATTATCGCATAGATAGCAATGGTGAATACAACAAAAGAAATTCCTATTGCTTTTGCAGACATCCCCATTTGTTCAGCAATCGCCATCAATATTATGAATCCTATAAAACCACCTGTATAGATTCCATAAACTTTTGGTAGATTGTCTATAAATTTACCTTTTATCATTAGCTATCCTCTCTTTCAGTGAAACCAAACTCTTCATCTATCTTCTCTTGTCTACCCGCAAACCAGAAATTCAAAATTACAAATGCTAATAATGAACCCTGACATGTCATATAATATGACAGTGGATAACCAAAAGGTTTGAAGCTAGATGCTTCCATTTCAGTTCCGAAAAAAAAGATGCCAATTGAGAATACAAACCAGATTGCTAAAGTAACGAACAGTAGCCCTCTAGTTTTTTCCCAGTGTTTTGCTTTGTTTGACATTTTACTCTCCCTATATAGTTAAGAGAGAAACACTAACCATAATGAGATAGATTGAAAGCCTTTAAATAGTTCGAATTAGGGCCATTTTTGTAATATAAAGCATTCAAAAAGTAGGTAAATGTGCTCAAATATAAACTTAAATTAAAAGATATAAAAATAGAAGATATTAGAGTTTATCTATTTGCTTTATTTAAGGGAATACTTCCAAAGAAAAAAATTAAGAATATTGAAGATCTCACATTATTTGTTCAAAAACAATCAGCATGGGTATCACAGGTTACTTTATATAATTACTTAAAAACAAGAATGGGTACAAAGTGGGTACTACACTTTGATGATGAGGTATTTTTAGCATCTATTAACAAGGCCAAATGGAACATTTACGCTATAGCACTTCAAGATCTTACTTTTTATAGCCTGTCATACCTCAGTGTTTTTCATAACTATCAGGATATGGATAAAGCCAAAGATATTTATGATGAAATTTTGATAAAAGAAACAGAAAATGGGATGCCCAAAGAAGTTATTTTAAAAGCAAAAGAAAAATTTACAGATCGATTAGAAAAAATAGATTGGAATACATATTACAGATCTTGGCCGTTTAATGAAAGTGCACTAACTTTATATAAATGGGCACCAGT
The DNA here is from genome assembly GCA_905612385.1 of uncultured Candidatus Pelagibacter sp. Next base: position 2,668 of record CAJQRR010000024.1, on the reverse strand, counting down.
AGCTGAAGAATTAAAAACTTTAGATAGAAAAATAGTTTTAAATTCTATGATTTTGAAATGGGATAATATTAAAGACGAGTTTGTGAAATTAATTAGTATTTAAATATTTTTTCTATTGTCTACTAAACTTTGAACAACACTTGGATCAGCCAAGGTTGTTGTGTCACCCAATTGCTTATGCTCGTTAGCAGCAATTTTTCTTAAAATTCTTCTCATAATTTTTCCAGATCTTGTCTTAGGAAGTCCAGGTGAAAAATGTATAATATCTGGTGTTGCAAGGGGTCCAATTTGTTTTCTAACCCAAAGCTTAAGTTCTCTTTCAAGGTCTAGATCAGATTTTTCTCCAACATTCAAAGTAACATAACAGTACAAACCGTTACCTTTGATGTCATGAGGATATCCAACAACTGCAGCTTCAGCAACTTTCGGATGAGCAACAAACGCACTTTCAATTTCAGCAGTCCCTAAATTATGGCCAGATACAATAATTACATCATCAACGCGTCCTGTAATCCAGTAATAGCCATCTTTATCTCTTCTAGCTCCATCGCCTGTAAAATATTTTCCATCAAATTGTGAAAAATAAGTATCAATAAACCTTTGGTGATCACCATACACAGTTCTCATTTGCCCAGGCCACGACTGTGAAATGCATAATCTTCCTTCACCAGCACCTTTTATTTCTTTTCCATTCTTATCAACTATAGTGGGCTTAATTCCATAAAAAGGTTTGGTTGCAGAACCAGGTTTTAAATTCATAGCCCCTGTTTGTGGACTAATTAAAATTCCACCAGTTTCAGTTTGCCACCAAGTATCAACTATTGGGCATTTAGAATTGCCTATTGTTTTATAATACCACATCCAAGCTTCTGGATTGATAGGTTCTCCAACTGTTCCTAATAATTTTAGAGATTTTCTTGAAGTTTTTTTAACAGGTTTATCTCCTTCTCTCATTAAAGCTCTAATAGCTGTTGGTGCTGTATAAAAAATATTAATTTTATATTTATCAATTATCTGCCACCACCTTGAACTATCAGGATAAGTTGGAACTCCTTCAAACATTACTGTAGTTGCACCATTAGCAAGTGGTCCATAAATTATATAACTATGACCTGTTACCCAACCAATATCTGCTGTACACCAGTACACGTCCTTTGGTTTATAGTTAAATACATACTGATGGGTCATTGAAGCATAAACCATATAGCCTCCTGTTGTATGCAAAACTCCTTTTGGTTTTCCAGTAGATCCAGAAGTGTAAAGAATAAACAAAGGATCTTCAGCATTCATTTCTTCAGGCTCACATTTATTTGATACACCTTTAATCAAATCGTTATACCAAACATCTCTTCCTTTAACCCAACCAACCTTATTTCCTGTTCTTTTTATAACTATACATTTTTTTACATCAGGGCATTTTCTTAACGCTTCATCTGTAATTTTCTTTAAGGGAATTGTTTTGCCAGCTCGGACACCCTCATCAGCTGTTATAATATACTCTGACTCACAATCATTTATTCTGGTAGTAATAGAGTCGGCTGAAAAACCTCCAAAAATAATTGAATGAACAGCACCAATTCTAGCACAAGCTAACATTGTTATTGCAAGCTCAGGAATCATAGTTAAATAGATTGTAACTCGGTCACCTTTTTTAATACCTAGTCTTTTTAAACCATTTGAAGCCTTAGAAACCTCTTGATACAATTGCTTGTAAGAAATTTTTTTTGTATCTTTTGGATTGTCACCAACCCAAATGATTGCAGTTTTGTCTTTTTTATCTTTAAGATGACGATCTATGCAATTAGCAGAAGCATTTAACGTACCATCCTCATACCATTTAATTCTAACATCCTTATTGCTGAATTTAACATTCTTAATTTTTTTATATGGCTTAATCCAGGTTATTCTTTTTCCTTCATTCTTCCAAAACTCATCATTTTTTTTAATTGATAGCCAAAGATACATATCTGATAAGATAGTTGGGCTTATGTTTGTAAATGAACTTAATGAAATATTTTTTTTATCGGTGTCAACTTTATCTGCCCAAAGAGATTGAAGATCTAACGAAAGATTAGCAAAATTTTTTTCTATAAGTAAAGTTATACCTTTTCTTACATTTCTATTTTTGCATAATAAAAGTGTTTTTAAATCTTTTTTCAAAATTGCTTGGGAAACATTAAAAAAACTCCCTTTTGCAAGAAAAATTGAATTATCAAATGCTTTAAATAATTTTGTTTTTGAGTTAACAAATTTTACAAGATCTAATCGATCTTTATCAATTTTCTTATCATAGTCTTTTTTAGAATTAGAAAATAATTCTAATTTATTATCTTTAATGTTCCAATTTTTTAAAAGATCATCTAATTTTTTATTTAAATCTCGATTATATAACTTATAGCAAATAATATAATTACCTATGGACCAACACTTAGCACCTAAAGACAAAACAACTTTATGAAAGTAGTCTCTTTCACTAAATTTAGAAAATCTATGAATCCAAAATACCTCTTCTTTTAAAAAAATTTCCAAAATATCAACTGCTGAAATTGTTGTTTCCTCTCTATTTGTAAAGATATGATCAACATTATAATATTCTCCAATAAAGTCGAAATACATAAAATTAGTAGGTATAAAAACCTTTAAATTATTAGACTTTTTTTTATCTTTT
>CAJQRR010000023.1 GCA_905612385.1 uncultured Candidatus Pelagibacter sp. | reverse complement strand
AATTCTTTTAGAGAATAAAACTTTTCTTGTACATTTAAGAATAAATCTACCACTCCTGAATCATAATTAAAATCTGCAAACTGATTTATAAAAATTTTTGATGGATGGTTTTTGTCCAATTTATTTATTAGATTTCTAATATTATTGATAGATTCTTTATTTTGTGAAAGTTCAAATTTTTTAAAAATTTCTTTTAAACTTTGAATAGATGAGCTTTCCTGGTTGCCATAAACCATCAAATATAAAACTCCCTGATCTTTTAATAAATTATTAAAAAAACTTAATGCTGAATTGGGGTCTTCTAAATGATGAATAACTCCAGTGCTTATTATATAATCAAAATTAAATCTGAATGTTTGGTTTCTGAAATCATCACAAATTAATTCTAAATTATCAATATCAAATTTTTTTTTCAATTTCTTATGATGATTAATACTTGCCAGGGATATATCAATACCAATGAAATTGTGAACAGGATTACACTTTGCAAGTATTGCTGCTTGATTTGCTCCACATCCTGCAACCAAAATATTCATTTTTTCTCTACTGTATGGTCTCTCTGGCCATAATTTATGCCAATGATAATTTGGATCACCTTGAAGAAATTTATTTTTTAAGATCCATTCTGTGTTTATGTCTTCACAGGGTTTTGGATAAATATAATTATTGTATTGATTGCCTAATTCCTCTATTTTTTTACTCATAATTGATATCTATATTTTATATCCATATCTTTGAAAACTAGTTTTACCGTGTAATTCCAGTTAGATTAAAATTTATTGAAAACTATATCTTTTTTCTAAATATTTTATCAAATTGTGAATGATAAAGGTCATAAATAAATAAATTCCTCCTGCTAAAAGAAATACCTCTAAGGGTTTGTAGGTCGTTGATACAATATGTTTTGCAACACCTGTAATATCCATTAATGTTACCGTGCTTGCAAGTGATGTACCCTTCATCATTAATATAATTTCATTACCATAAGCAGGCAGTGATTGTCTAATCGCAACTGGAATTTTAATTTTATATAAAATAATTTTATTGGATATACCAAGACTTTTACCTGCTTCTATAATTCCAGGTTTTATTGTTTGAAAAGCAGATCTTAAGATTTCTGAAGTATAAGCCCCTGTATTTAATGCAAATGCAATAATTGCACACCAATAGGGCTCTTTTAAAACGACCCAAAGAAAGGTTGATCTTAACCATTCGATTTGTCCAAGACCATAATAAATTATAAATATCTGAACCAATAATGGAGTTCCTCTAAATAAATAAGAATAACCATATGCAAATTTATTAATAAATGGGTTTTTATTTAATCTTAAAACTGCAAATAAAAATCCAATAAATAAGCCAATGATTAAAGATGCCGATAACAATTTTAAAGTTATAACTGCTGCACTTAGTAATTTTGGCAAACTTGTTATCATTAAATCATAATCCATTAAAAGCCCCTACTGTATTTAACTTCAAGTCTGTTAATTAGTTTCATGCTTAAAAATGTAAGCATCAAATATAAAACGGCAGCAAAACAATAAAAGAATAGAGGATCTCTAGTGGAACCCGCTGCAATATAAGATTGTCTCATAATCTCAACTAAACCTGTAACTGATATTAAAGATGTATCTTTTAAAGTGATTTGCCAAACATTGCTTAAGTTCGGAATAGCAAGCCTTAACATTTGAGGTAAAATTATTTTATAAAATTGTACAAATTTACTAACGCCTAAAACTTTGGCAGCTTCAAATTGACCTTTATCTATTGATTGAATGGCACCTCTAAATACTTCTGTTGAATAAGCTCCTGATATAATACCAATTGCAACCGAACCGGTGATAAATGCATTAATTTCTATATATTCAAAGTATCCAAAAATTGAAGCAACATACATTATTGCTCCACTACCCCCAAAAAAGAAAAGATAAATTACTAATAATTCTGGAACACCCCTGATTACAGTGGTGTAAGTATTTCCAATAAAATTTAGAAATTTATTATTTGATAATTTAAGTGGCGTAAAGATTAATGAAAATAAAAAACCAATTAACATTGCAGTAACTGCTACTGCAATTGTCATTAGAGTTGCATAAAACAACTCGTCTCCCCAGCCTGTTTTTCCGAATGATAAAAGGTCCATATCGAAAGGGCGACTAAATTAATAGTCGCCTTTTCAAAATATTATTTACATAGAAGCGTCAAAGCCAAAATGCTTGATCGCTAATTTGCTGATGATTCCTTGTTTTCTAGCAGTGTTAATTGCTTTGTTGAAATCTTTAAGAAGTTTTGCATCTCTTGTACCGATTGCATCATCTCCACCTTGTCTAATTCCAACACCAACACCATTACCAAAAGCACCACCTGAAAAAGTAGGTCCAACTAATACTACTGGTTTTCCTGATTTATCCGCATAATCAGTGAACGCAACTGCTGCAGCTAATGCAACATCACATCTACCAGAAGTTAAGTCTAGGTTTACTTCATCTTGAGTTTTGTAAGTTCTAACATTTACTTTACCTACGTCACCAGACTCTAAAAAGTTTTGGTGAATAGTTCCAGTTTGTGTACAAACAGTTTTTCCAGCAAGTGCAGCAGTTAAAGTTTTAAGAGTTTTTTTAACAGCACTTCCACCTAAAGTTAAATTAATACCTTCTGGTGTATCCATGCTCTCTAAACTTGAACCTTTCATTACTGCAAGGGCTGCAACTTCGTCAGCATAACCTTGTGAAAAAGTAATTGTTTTTTGTCTTTCAGCAGTAATTGACATTCCTGCCATGATCGCATCAAACTTTCTCATTAACAAAGCTGGAATCATTCCATCCCAATCTTGTTCAACGATAGTACACTCGTGACCCATGATTTTGCATAGCTCTTGAGCTAACTCTACCTCAAAACCAATAAGAGCACCTGAAGCGTCCTTAGAGTTCCATGGTGGGTAAGCGCCTTCTGTTCCAATCTTTATTTTATCGGCGTAAACATTTCCGATTAATAATAAAGAAGCAAGAACAGTTAAAATTGTTTTTTTAAATATATTCATTTTTTTCTCCTTATGATTATGGAGATTTATTTCACAAATTTGAGAATTTAAAAAGAAATTTTTAGTGATTAATTGATGATGAAAAGTTCCAAGAACAGTCAAAACTTGGGATGTAAACCCTATCCAAAGTTGTATTTCCAAAATTCTTATTGAAAACATCTAACCATTTCTCTACTTGCTCTGGTTTCTTGTCTTGGCTACCCACTTGAGCGGTAATTACTCCATTTGGCTTTAATATTCTAATTAACGAGTCCATATTTTTGGCAGCAAGATCTATGCAAAACTGATCGTCGTTAAGATCTACAAAAATTTTATCATACTTATCATCTTCAACAGATTTTATACTTTCAAAAGCATCTCCCCAAATACATTTAACTGAATTTTTCTCAGTTGATTTATTACCAATGCTTCCAAGGTGCTTATTGCAAACCTCAACTACCTCAGGATCAAGTTCATACCAGTCTATAAAATCAAAACCTTTAGACATACACTCTCTTGCAACTCCTCCATCACCACCCCCAATGATAGCAGCTGTACCCATGTCTTTATTCAATTTTAAAGCAGCGTTTACAAATGTTGAACTGTATAAAACTTCATCATTTGTTGCGACTTGAATTTCATTATCAATAAATAATGATTTACCGAATTGTTCTAAATCTAATATTTCAATATGCTGACCTACTTTAGATTTAAAATCTTCTAAAACTTCATTTACAACATATGATTTTTGTAATCCAGGTGAACTGTAAATGTCATGATATAAAGATTTTGTATCTCTATTAAAAGCTTTTATGACAATTCTTTTATGTTTGAATTCTTGTTTAATAATATCTAGCGCAATAGAAGGACTTACCTTCCCACATGTAAAAAAATCAAAACTAATAATTCCTTTTTCTGGAAACGTATGAAAACTGATGTGACTTTCAGCTAGCAAGGCAAGTATAGTGAAACCTTGTGGTTCAAATTTATACTTTGAAATTTCGAGAATTGTAACTTCTGCAGCTTTTGCAATTTTACGAATTACATTTTCGTAGACTGAAGGGTCATACTCTTGAGTAGTGCCTATAATGTCTAAAGTTATATGTTCGCCTACTTTAGTCATAAAAATTATTCCTTCTTATAATTTTTTGTTAATATTAAGTTGAAAGGTTTTATATAGGTGTATTAATAATTTTCAACATTTAATCAATTTTTAATATTTTACTTAATTTAATTAAAATTGATTGCTTATTAAGCTTTTAAATGCGGTGGCCCCTAGAGCTAGATTTTTATTCCAATCATTCTCGGCATTTTCATTCGCATTATCAGATATGTATTTAAAACATTTAAATTCAATATTTTCTAACTTACAAACTTTTGCAATAGCATAGGCTTCCATATCAACCACATCAACTTCCATATCTATCTTTTTATTAACAAAACTATCTCCCGTTCCACAAGAATAACCATCTTTTGATATAGTAATTTCTTTAATTTTATCAAAAGGTGTCTCTCCCAATTCAAAATCTAATCCTCTAACATCCATATCTCTTTGATAGAATTTAGTACATTCAACGATTCCTTTTAGCTTAGTATTAATCGCTCCTGCTGTGCCATAATTAATAATTATTTTAGGTTTGTGAATATTAATTAGCTTTAATGTGTTGTAAGTTGCATTAATTTTTCCAACCCCAATGTGATTAAAATAGTCTAGTCCAATAGTTTCTTCTTTAATTGCCGCTAGGAATAATTTGTCCATAGATTTTTTTTACTAAAGATATAAATATATTAATATTAAATATATTTATATCATGAATTTAAAAAATTATATTAGGTCTATTCCAGATTATCCAAAAAAAGGAATTTTATTTAGAGATATTACAACACTAATTAAAGATGCAGATGCATTTGAAGAGTGCATTAATCAAATAATTGAAAGATCTAAGAATTATAAAATAGATAAAATTGCAGCAATTGAATCAAGGGGATTTGTATTTGCTTCTGCTGTTTCTTATCTTCTTAAAAAACCCTTTATTATGTTTAGAAAAAAAAACAAACTTCCTGCTGAAACTCATTCTGTTGATTTTGAATTAGAGTATGGAACGGCGACTATAGAAGTGCATAAAGATTCAATTGATAAAGACGATTCAGTTTTGATTATAGATGATTTAATAGCAACTGGTGGAACAGCTGAAGCAGCGGCTAAACTTGTGGAAATGTCCAATGCTAAAATTGCAGCATTTGTTTTTGCAATTAATCTTTTTGATTTAGGTGGGTCTGATACTTTAGTTAAAAAAGGTTATAAGGTTGAAAACTTAATGGATTTTCCCGGGCATTAAATGGTAGCGGGAAGTGGAATCGAACCACTGACCTCAGGCTTATGAGTCCTGCGCCATGACCCTTGGAGCCAACGCATCCTGCAAGAACATCTTCAAAACTCCTTTGTCTCTGCTCTTTTCTTTCTAGACTCAGATTTACATAAACTTAGACTCTAGTCAACTTCTATTGGAGCATTGGAGCATGAGTGGAGCACAGATTTTATATGAATAGAGGTACCAAGTCGATTTCGAAAATTGAAAGTTGTTATGACCCCCACCACCCTTTTTTATAAATGGGACTCCTTATATCTATCCTTTAGTCTAAGTTAGAGACGGTTATGGACCTTATAAACTTTTTCAAAGTTCCCCTGAATTATGGATCAAGCAACATGGATCAAGGGACATTGTAACCTTAAAAAATATTTTCACTTACTCTAAAATTTTTCAAAATTTTTATTGGTATGACTCACATTTTTGTAATAATTCAGAGTAAGTAAAGGTAAGAATTCAACGCTACTAAAGGTTACTTTACCCTGCATAAAGGGGTCTTAGAGAGGAGTTCAAAACTTTTTCAAGGGTATCTAAAGGTGATTATTGAGTCTAATACGGTCAATACATGGCAACATTCATTTTTTTATTCTCTTCAAATATTTTAAAAATTATTGCAAAAGAAAAAACTTTTTGACGATTTTGAATATTAGCCATGTAGCCATGTAATGAGATTACTTTTGGCCACATATACGTTGCAATCTTATTACTCAATAAATTTATCATTTCTAAACTGACCAGTATATTTTTT
>CAJQRR010000022.1 GCA_905612385.1 uncultured Candidatus Pelagibacter sp. | reverse complement strand
TGAGTTCAATTTCAGGTTTTGCAGGATTAAACCCTACTTTAAAAATAATTAAATTTAGTAAAAAGATTGCTATAGCAAATAAAGAATCAATAATATGTGGATGGAAGTTAATTAAAAATGAATTAAAAAGATATAAAACAAAATTTATACCAGTAGATTCTGAGCACTTTTCAATATGGTCTTTAATTGGCAATTCTAAAAACATTAATATAGAAAAAGTTTTTATTACTGCTTCTGGTGGACCTTTTAAGAATCTTAATTTAAATAAATTTAGTTCTATTTTACCAAGTGATGCTTTAAAACATCCAAAGTGGTCTATGGGTAAAAAAATATCTATAGATTCGGCCACTATGATGAATAAAGTTTTTGAAATCATAGAAGCTAAAAAAATTTTTAATTTAAATTATTCCCAACTTAAAATCTTAATTCATCCACATTCATATGTTCATGCAATACTAAAGTTTACTAATGGTTTAACAAAAATTTTAACACATGACACGGATATGAAATTTCCAATTTTTAATTCTATTTATTCTAAACATGAACGAATAATTAAATCTAATAAGTTAAATTTGTCTATTTTAAACAACTTAAATTTTTCAACTGTCGATTATAAAAGATTTCCAGCTGTAAGATTAATTGAACAATTACCAATTAACGATTCTTTATTTGAGACTGTTTTGGTGAGTGCTAATGATGCTCTGGTTGATTTATTTTTAAAAAGAAAAATCAAATTTATTGATATTTCTAAACAATTACTAGAATTAGCTAAAAAGAAAGAATTCTTGAAATATAAGTCAAAATCTCCACGGAATATTAATGAAATCAATAAATTAGTAGAATACGTTAATTCAAAAGTTTACTCCATAAATTTACAAAAAAGTATATAAATACCTGTGCCTAAAAATCTTTTAAAAATATTTATCTTCTGGATACTGCTATTCCAGCCTGTTTTTTCTGAAAATTTTAATGAAGTTTTAATACAAGGTAATGAAAGAATTTCAGACGATACAATAAAAGTTTTTTCAGAATTATCAGATAATGATAAGTTCCTTGATGAGAACTCCTTAAATAAAATATTAAAAAATTTATACCAAACAGGTTTTTTTAAAGACATAAATTTAAAAATCCAAAATGATAAATTGATAATTAATGTTATTGAAAATCCCATAATTCAAACAAGGTTTGTGGAGGGAGTAAAAGCAAATAAAACTGTAGAGCTTATTGAAAGTGTATTAATTTTGAGAAATAGATCTTCTTTCAATCTTAAAGATGTAAAAAAAGATGAAATATCAATAAAGAATATTTTAAAAAAAAAAGGTTATTATTTTACTAGTGTGCAATCTACCATGGAAGATTTAGGTGATAATAAAGTTAATTTAACATATATTGTTGACCTGGGTAAAAAAGCAAAAATTTCAAAAATTTCATTTGTTGGTAATAAAATATTTAAAAAAAGTAGACTTGAAAATATTATTGTTACTGAAGAACATAAATTTTGGAAAATAATCTCTGGTAAAAAATTCTTAAATGAAGATTTACTTAAGCTTGATAAAAGATTGCTATATATTTTTTATAGAAATGAAGGCTACCACAATGTTAATATAGAATCTTCCTTTGCCGAATATGTTGGTCAAGATCAATTTGAATTAGTTTTTAGTATTGAGTCAGGTAAAAAATTTTATTTTAATAATTTTAAACTAAATTTACCCATTGATTATGATATTGAAAATTTTGAAGAGTTAACAAATCTATTTAAAAAACTTAAAGGCAAGCATTACTCTTTAAATTCAATTGACGAAATTTTAACCAAAATTGATAGAGTTGCATTAGATAAACAATATGAGTTTTTATCCTCAACTGTAAATGAAATTTTTAATGATAATTTAATTGATTTTGAATTTAATATTGAGGAACTAGATAGTCTATATGTCGAAAAAATAAATATATTTGGAAATAATATCACTCAAGAACAGGTAATAAGAAATAACCTTGAAGTTGATGAGGGTGATGCTTTTAATACATTGAGGCATAATAAATCAATAAATAATCTAAAATCTCTAAATTTTTTTAAGAATGTTAAATCTGAGGTTATTGACGGAACAACCAATAATCAAAAAATTATCAATCTAACAATTGAAGAAAAACCCACTGGACAAATATCAGCTGGAGCAGGAGTGGGAACTGATGGAGGGTCAGTAGGATTTGGCGTTCAAGAAAACAATTTTTTAGGTAGAGGAATAGAATTTGGTTCAGATTTAACATTCAGCTCTGAGTCAATTAAAGGATTGTTGTCGCTAAATAATCCAAACTATAAAGGCACAAATAGATCTTTAAACTTAAGCATACAGAGTACGGCTGCCGATAGAATGAAAAATTATGGCTATAAATCAAATAAGCATGGTTTTGAAATAGGAAGTGGCTTTGAATATTATGATAATTTTTTTGTTAATTTGGGTGCATCATCTTATGTTGAAACAATCAAAACAGATGCAACTGCTTCAGCTAGTATAATAAAACAAAAAGGTTCATTTTTTGATACCTATATAAATTATACCCTTGATTATGATCAAAGAAATCAAAAATTTCAACCATCAAACGGATATAGAAGTAGATTTACTCAAAATATTCCAGTTATTAGCGACAGCTTTGCTATAAAAAATTCTTATGATTATAAAGTTTATGGAAAATGGCTTGATGAAAATATTGCATCATTTGGTTTTTATGCAAACGGTGTGAACGCCTTATCCAATAAAGATGTAAAACTTTCTGATAGATTATTTGTATCCTCTGGGAAGCTTAGAGGTTTTGAATCAGGAAGAGTTGGTCCAATGGATGGTGCAGATTTTATTGGTGGAAATTACTCTACAGGACTTAACTTTGCCACTACTATACCTCAAATTATGCCTAATTCAGAAAGTACAAATTTCTCAATCTTCTTAGATGCAGCAAATATTTGGGGAGTTGATTATAATTCCACCTTATCTAATAATAGTAAGATCAAATCTTCAATTGGTATTGCTGTTGATTTCTTTACTCCTATTGGACCTTTAAATTTTTCATTAAGTGAAGTTTTAAGTAAACATAAAAATGATATTTCTGAATCATTCCGATTTAATTTAGGCACTACTTTTTAATGATAAAAAATTTTTTATTTATAACTGTATTTTTTTATTTCTCTTTCTTTAACACAATAGTTTTAGCTAACTCTATTGTTTATTTAGATATGAATAAAATTATGAATACATCAAAGCCAGGAATATCAATAATAGAACAACTAAACAAAATAAATAAAGATAATTTAGCATTTTTTGATAAATCAGAAAAAAATTTTAAAAAAAAAGAAAAAACATTACTTGGACAAAAAAATATTTTATCAGATGATGAGTTTACAAAAAAAGTTAATAACTTAAGGATGGAAATTAAAGCCTATAATAAAAGTAGAGAAGATAAAATTAATAAGTTAAGTCAACAAAGATTAATAGCAACAAATAATCTTTTAAAATCAATAAATCCTATTTTAACAAAATATTCTGATGAAAATTCTATTTCTCTAATTATACAAAAAAAAAATTTAGTTATGGGTATAAAAAAATTAGATATTACTGAAAAAATATTAATAATAATTAATGATCAAATCAAAAAAACTTCAATTAAATGACATCAAGCTCATTAAATAAAGAACAGATTATAAGTCTACTACCGCATAGAGAGCCCATGCTTCTTATTGACGAGCTCCATGAAATTAAAAAATTATCTTCAGCTACTGCAATTGTTAATGTTAAAAAAGAAAGTTTTTTTGTTCAAGGTCATTTCCCTGATAATCCAGTCATGCCTGGTGTTCTTATTGTTGAAGCTTTTGGACAAGCTGCTGCTGCATTAACAGCCCATGGCTTAGATAAAGAAACATATGATAATAAATTAGTATTCCTAATGGGTATAGAAAAGGCTAGATTTAGGAATCCAGTTATACCTGACTGCACATTAGAATTAAAAATACAAGCTATCAGAACTCATGGTAGGGTATGGAAATATAAAGGTGTAGCTACTGTCGATGGAACTAAAATGGCTGATGCACAATGGTCAGCTACTATTGTTGATAAGAAATAATCAGCAACAAATCTTGATAACACAGGTTAATCTGCTTTGGTAAAAAGAATTTGATGATTAATCCTTTTTTTAAAAACAATGGTCCTTTTAAAATTTCAGATATTTTAAAACTAATAAATCTTGATATTTTTGATATTGCTAATGATCAAAAGATAATTGATATCAAAGATTTATTTACATCAGAAAAAAATGACATTACTTTTTTTCATTCTAAAAAATACAAAGATATTGCAAAAAATACTAAAGCCTCTTTTTGTATAACAACAGAAAATTTAAAAGATGAATTACCAAAAAATTGCAGACCGTTAGTTGTTAAGAATGTTTTATTTTCAACTTCTAAAATTACATCAAAATTTTATCCAAGTTCAATTAATGATAACTTTGACTATACAGCTAGAGACATAACTGAAACAAAATTTAAAGATAAGGTTAAATTTGGGAAAAATGTTTTAATTGGTGACAATGTTGCTATTGGATCAAGTTGTTTAATTGGTCACAATACTATTATTGAACAAAATGTTTCAATTGGAGATAATTGCTCAATAGGATCAAATGTTATCATTAGAAACACATTAATTAATAACAATGTCAATGTTTTAGATAATTGTGTTATTGGCAAGCACGGATTTGGTTTCTTCCCTATTAATGAAAAAAATTTAAGGTACCCACACATTGGATTTGTCATAATTGGTGAAAATTCTGAAATTGGATGTGGTTGTACTATTGATAGAGGCTCTATGTCCAATACTGTGATTGGTAAAAATACATTTTTAGACAATCAAATTCATATTGCACATAATGTCAAAATTGGTGAAAATTCAATCATAGCAGGACAAGTAGGAATTGCTGGTAGCTCTATCCTTGGCAATAATGTTCGAATTGGTGGACAAGCTGGTATTTCTGGTCATTTAACAATTGGAAATAATGTAGAAATAGCTGGTGGCAGTGGTGTGATAAAAGATATCTCAGAAAATTCAAAAGTAATGGGATACCCAGCAAAAAATATTAAAGATTTTTTAAAGGATAGTAAATGATACACAAAACAGCAATTATTGATCCAAAAGCAAAAATTAACACTAATGTTAGTATTGGCGCTTACACTGTAATAGGTCCCAATGTTGAGGTAGGAGAAAATTCTTTAATACAATCACATGTAAGTATCGTGGGATATACCAAAATTGGAAAAAACAATAAGATTTACTCATTTGCATCAATTGGCAATGATCCTCAAGATTTAAAATTTGATGGCGAAGAAACGATGCTTGAAATTGGTGACAATAATAAAATTAGAGAATATGTAACTATTAACCCCGGTACTGAAGGTGGTGGTGGATTAACTAAAGTAGGAAATAACTGTTTATTTATGGTTTCTTCGCACATAGCACATGATTGTTTAGTTGAAGATAATGTTATTTTAGCGAACAATGTTCCTTTGGGTGGGCACGCACACATAGAAAGTAACGTTATAATTGGAGGTAACTCCGCAGTACAACAGTTCACTAGAGTTGGTAAATCAGCAATGATAGGAGGAATGTGTGGTGTTGTAAGAGATATCATACCATATGGGATAGCCCATGGTAACCGAAGCGTTTTACAAGGATTAAATTTAATAGGTTTAAGAAGAAAGAATATTCCAAATAAACAAATTATGAATTTAAGTGATGCATATAAAGAAATTTTTAAGGATGAAAATTTAACTCAAAATTTGATAAATTTAAATCAAGATTTTAAAAAGAATGAGCTTGTATTAGAGGTGGTGAATTTTTTAGAGAAAGATAAAAAAAGACCTATTTGTACACCATATTCAAAATAAAATGATTGGACTATTTTTAGGAGATACTGATTTTCCAGAAGTTGTTCTTAAAAGAATAAAAAAATTAAAAAAAAAATATTTTATCATTGATTTTTCAAAAGATAATAAATTTAAAAAAAATAAAAATTCTCATCGAATAAGTATTGGTAAGTTTGGAAAAATAATACGCTTGATTAAAGAAAAAAAATCAAAAAAAGTCTTATTTGCAGGTAAAATTGCAAAACCAAAATTTTCAACATTAAGATTAGACTTTAAGGGTGTCTATTATATGCCAGGTATCATTATGGCAGCAAAATTAGGTGATGCTGCAATAATTAAAGCTATAATAAAAGTTTTAGACAGTGAAAACATAAAGGTTATTAGCTCTATCTTTTTTAATCCTGAACTAACTGTTAAAAGTGGAAACTATACTAAATTGAAACCTAATATGAGTGATAGAAACTCTATTAAAAAAGGAATTACTTACTTTAATAAACTAAATAGTTTAGATCACGTTCAAGCAGTCATTGTTAAAGATAGCACTATTTTAGCAACTGAAGACAGACAGGGTACAAAGAAAATGTTATCAAGATTGAAGAAAAAATCAGGTGGAGTATTGATTAAGCTACCTAAAAAAAAACAAGATTTGAGAATAGATTTACCAACTATTGGTCTTCAAACTCTAAAAGATTGTAAAAAATTTGGCATAAAAGGGATAGTTTTAAAGTCTAAAAAAAATATATTCTTAGATAAAGCTAAATGTATAAGTTTTGCTAATAAAAATAAGATCTTTATTAGAATTGTATGAAAAAAATTTTTATTTTAACAGGTGAGCCCTCTGGCGATAAATTGGCCTCAGCAGTTATTTCAAAACTTAAAATAAGAAATCCAGATATTAAATATTTGTCGGTTGGGGGAATACATATTAAAAAATTAGGAATTCAATCTATTTTTGAACTAAAAGACATCACATACCTTGGCTTTACTAGTGTATTATTTAATATCTTTAAGATTAGAAAAAAAATTAATAAAACTATTGATGAAATTATAAAATTTAATCCTGACATCTTGTTTAGTGTTGATAGTCCTGATTTTACACTAAGAGTTGCTGAAAAGGTAAAAAATATTAATAAAAATATAAAGACAATCCATTATGTTGCTCCTCAGGTATGGGTTTGGAGAAAAAATAGAGTTAAAAAAATAAAAAAGTTTATTGATCATATGCTTTTATTATTTAAATTCGAAAAAAAATATTTTGATAAAGAAAATATTAAAAATACTTTTGTTGGTCATCCTTTAATCGAAAAAAAAGATGATGTAAAAATAACATTAGAAAATTTATTCTCTAAAGATAAAAAAATTATCTCTTTATTTCCAGGTAGTAGAAAATCAGAAACAAATGTTCTTTTGCCAATTTTATTAAATTTTATTAAATTGATGAATAAAAAAAATCTTAATTATTCATTTGTCTTTCACGCAACAGATGAAAATAAAGAATTTATAATTAATAAAGTTAAAAATACTAATTCAGATAATATAGATGTTATTTCAGATGAAAATATAAAGGATCAGGTTTTATTTAATTCAATTTTCGCTGTCTCTAAA
>CAJQRR010000021.1 GCA_905612385.1 uncultured Candidatus Pelagibacter sp. | reverse complement strand
CGTAATCTTCAGCCATATAAAATAGGTGGTCCTTTTTGAAGCGGTCTACGTATTTTAATGGAAATAATTGATTGCCAAGTATAAAAAACAATTTCATAGTTAAATATAACTAAATAAAAATTATATGTCAGAAAAATATCTTATTTTTGGTGCGACAGGTTCTGTAGGTTCTAGCTTAGCTGAACAATTAAAAAATTCAGGGAATGATATTCACTTAGTTGCTAGAAATGAAGTTGATGTTAAAGCGATCGCAGACAAATTAGGTTGCTCTTATACTGTTGCTGATGTTTTAGAAGATGGGTTTATAGAAAAAGTAAAAACAGATATTAATGAAATTAAAGGTATAGCATACTGCGTAGGTTCTATTGATTTAAAACCATTAAGAATGGTTACAGAGGCTGACATGAATAAATGTATGAAATTAAACCTTTATTCAGCGATTGAAGCTATAAAGGGATATCAAGAAAGTTTAAAAAAAAATAAAGGTTCAGTTGTTTTATTTTCAACTGTTGCGGCTCAAAGAGGATTTACTAATCATACAATTATTGCATCTGCAAAAGCTGCAGTTGAAGGGTTAACTGTAACGTTAGCCGCAGAGTTTGCTCCAAATATTAGAGTAAATTGTATTGCACCAAGCCTATCAAAATCTAAGATCGCAGAACCAATGTTAAAAAATCCTGCTATTGCAGAAGGAATTGCAAAAGCACATCCTCTTAAAAGACTGGGTGAAGGAAAAGATTCTGCAGCACTTGCAAAATTTTTAATTACTGAAGAAAGTTCTTGGATTACAGGACAAGTAATTGCAGTTGATGGTGGTAGATCTAAATTATCTTAATTGGATTTGAATTTATTATTTTGAGATCTTTTAAAACACTCAATAGTATTTTTTAACAAGCAGGCAATGGTCATTGGTCCTACTCCGCCTGGAACAGGTGTTAAAGCTTTTGCAACTTTTGAAACTTCCTCAAAGGCAACATCTCCAACAATTCCATTATCTGTTTTATTGATACCTACATCAATTACGATTGCATCTTTTTTAACCCAGTCTGCTTTTACAAGCTCCGGAATACCAACTGCAGCAACAATAATATCTGCTTCTAAACATTCTGCTTTTAAATCTTTAGTTTTTGAATGAGTTATTGTTACCGTACAATTTTCTTTTAAAAGTAATTGTGCCATTGGTTTACCATTTAGATTTGATCTACCAATCATAACTGCTTTTTTTCCACTTAAATTTGGTTCAATTTTTTTAATCATTAAATAACATCCTAAAGGCGTACAAGGAACTGAGCTTTCATAACCCGAAGAAAGGTTTCCAACATTCATTGGGTGAAACCCATCAACATCTTTTCCTGGTAATATAGTTTCAATAACTTTTTGCTTATCAATATGTTTTGGTAAGGGTAATTGAACTAAAATTCCTGAAATGCTTTCATCTTTATTAAGTTCTTCAATTTTATCTAATACTGTTTTTTCTTCCACAGTTCCTGGATATCTAATTACTTCAGACTTTAACCCTACTTCATTCGCAGCTTTTTCTTTCATACGAACATAAATTTGGCTAGGAGCCATATCTCCAATTAATATTACTGTAAGTCCTGGAATTTTATTGTGTTTAGCTTTTAGTTCTACAACCTCTTGCCTCAGTTCTTCTCTAAGTTCAGCTGCTATTTTTTTTCCATCTATTAAAATCATAAATTTCCTTAAAAAATCATTGGTGCAATGTATAGCTTCATACACATTTCTATAAACCAAATCAATAAAAGTAATACTACCGGTGCAATATCTAGTGAACCTAGGTTAGGAAGAAATCGTCTTATTCTATTAAGCATTGGCTCAGTTAATCGATAAGTCATTTCTAGTATTGAATAAACAAACCTGTTTTGAGTATTTATAATATTAAAAGAAACAAGCCAGCTGATAACTACATTCGCAATTACCACATAAGAATAAAGCTTTAATATTTGAAGAGCTAAGTAAAAAATAGCTATCATTTTTTTTCAATATAAATTGACTGACTTGGAAAAGCAAAAGCTGCACTATTTCCTTCTACAATTTGTTTTATTTCAATTGCAAGTTTTTCCTTAACTTCCAACCATGTGGCAAAGCTATTAGAAGCAGTAAAACATCTAACTCTCATATCAATAGAGCTATCTGAAAACT
>CAJQRR010000020.1 GCA_905612385.1 uncultured Candidatus Pelagibacter sp. | reverse complement strand
CTTTAGTGTTATTTTCTTGATCGATTTCGTAAACAACTAATCTCAAAGTACACTTAAGAGCAGACGTGAAAGATAATCCTCTTTGAATACATTCCTCTGTGTCAAATTTTGGTTTTTCTAAAGTATACGAAACATACTCCAATGTTGCTTTATCATTAAGGTCTTCTATAGGAAAAATACTTTTAAAAACTCTATCAAAACCTTTTGATAAATCACCAGCCTCAGAATCAAAATCAGTTAACTGTTTGTAAGAATTTTTTTGAACTTCAATTAAGTTAGGAATAGATAAAGTTTCAGTTAATTTACCGAAACTTTTTCTAACATTTTTCTTTTGAGTAAAAGATAATTGCATTTATAAATAGTTACCGATTAAAATAATCAGTAATTAAGTTCTTTCTAATTAATTTATTTAAGTTCTACTTTTGCGCCTGCTGCTTCTAATTTTGCTTTAAGCTCTTCAGCATCTTTTTTATTAACACCAGATTTTACTTCTTTCGGTGCACCCTCAACTAGATCTTTTGCTTCTTTAAGACCTAAAGATGTTGCTGCTCTAACTTCTTTAATAACATTAATTTTTTTCTCACCTGCAGAAATTAACATGACTGTAAAATCGTCTTTAGCTTCTTCAGCTGCTCCGCCTGCTGCTGCTGCTGGTGCTGCTGCAGCCATAGCTGTAACACCCCATTTTTCTTCAAGTTGTTTTGAAAGTTCAGCTGCTTCAACAACAGTTAAACTTGATAAGTCTTCAATAATTTTATTAAGATCAGGCATATTTTTTTTACTCTTTAGGTTGTTTTTTAAGAATTTTCTGGGCTCAAACTACTCATTTTTTCAGAACGTGCAAGTAAAATACTTACAAATTTTGACGCTGGTGCGGCTAGAATTCCGACAATATTTGCTCTAGCTTCGTCTAGTGTTGGTAAATTAGCTACATTTTGAACTCCAGCTTGGTCTAAAACATCCCCACCCATAACTCCACCTAAAAGTTTTAGGTTTTGGTTAGTTTTTGCAAATTTTGATAAAATTCTTGCTGACATAATTGCATCATCTGAAAAAGCAACGGCCGTAGCTCCTGTAAATAAGTTAGAAAGATCCTTACACTTTGTTTTTTCAAGTGCTAGTTTAGTAATTCTATTTTTGGTAATTTTGAATTTAATTCCATGTTCTCTCATTTCAGATCTTAATTCATCTAATTGCGACATAGTTAGGCCCTGATAATGAGTAACTAATACAGCTTCGTTGTTTTGAAACTGAGATTCCATCTCAGTAATATAATTCTTTTTTTGCTCTCTGGTCATCATAATTATATAACTTTTCCTAATTTAACTTTGTAAGACACACCCATACTAGATGTTACAAATGTATTTTTAATTAAATCACCTTTTAACGTAAGGTTACCTTTTTCTTTTTCTAAAGTATCTAAAATTGCATAATAATTTTTTAATAACTGGTCATCATGAAAGGATTTTTTTCCAATGCTAACACCAATATTTCCATCTTTATCATTTCTAATAGTGGCTTGGCCCGACTTGGCATCTGTTACAGCTTGTTTTACATCGTCAGAAACTGACCCAAGTTTAGGATTCGGCATAAGCCCTTTCGGTCCTAAAACCTTCCCGAGTTTTGAAAGTTTAACCATCATTCCTGGTGTACAAATTAATTTTTCAAAATTTAGCTCACCAGCTTTAATTTTATCAATAAATTCTTCACTACCGACTATGTCTGCACCAGCATCTTTAGCTTCTTGTGCTTTAGAATCTTCACAAACAACTGCAACTTTTACTTTTTTACCATTTCCACCTGGTAAATTAACTACAGTTCTAATATTAACTTCACCTTTTTTTTGTTTGTTATTAACTTGGAAAGATAAATCAATTGATTCGTCAAATTTTGTGGTACAGTTTTTTTTAACATCAACTAATAACTTTTCTATTAATTCAGAGGTTAAATCTTTTGTTTTTTCTGGTAATTTTTTAAATCTTTTTGATGCCATTAGTCTTTAACCTCTATCCCCATTGATCTTGCTGAACCTGCGATAATTTTTACAGCTTGTTCTAAACTATGTGCGTTAAGATCTTTCATTTTTTGTGTTGCAATTTCTTCAGCTTGTTTTTTTGTAATTGACCCAGCAATACTTCTGCCTGGTTCTTTTGATCCACCTTTTAATTTAGCAGCTTCTTTAATAAAAAAAGACGCAGGAGGTGATTTAATTTCAAAATCAAATTTTTTATCTTTGTAAACTGTAATAATCACAGGAATTGGTTTTCCAGCAAATGCTTTTGTCTTGTCATTAAAAGCTTTACAAAATTCCATTATATTAATTCCGCGTTGGCCCAAAGCAGGTCCAACTGGAGGAGCTGGGTTTGCTTGACCACCCATGATCTGTAATTTTATATATCCACTAATTTCTTTTGCCATTAACTTGCTTTCTCCACTTGGTTATATTCTAAATCAACAGGTGTTGGTCTTCCAAAGATTGATACCGAAACTTTTAATCTAGATTTTTCTTCATCGATATCCTCAACCATTCCGCTGAATGATGCAAAAGGTCCATCAACAACCTGAACTTTTTCACCAATGGTGTATTCTATACCAGATTTTGGCTGTGCTACACCATCTTTTATTTGTCCTAATATTTTTTCTATTTCCTTATCAGATACAGGTACTGGAATACCTTTTGAACCTAAAAAGCCACTGACTCTCTTTAAGTTTTTAATCATATGATAGAGATCGTTATCCATCTCAGTTTTTATTAACACATAACCAGGAAAGTATTTTTTTTTTCTTTGAATTCTTTTTCCTCTTTTGACTTCAGTTATATCATGAGTTGGAACAACGATTTCTTCTATTTTATCAGAAATTTTTGCTTTTTCAGCCTCTTCTCTTATTAATCCTGCAACTTTATTCTCAAAATTTGAGTGCGATTGAACAATATACCAATTTTTCATTAAATACTTACCTTCAGTAAAGCTTCCAATAAAAATTTAAGAACTTGATCAAGAAGTAAAAAGAAAAGTGACATAACAACAGCCATAGCAAATACCATTAATGCACCTTGCATAGTTTCTTTTCCTGTTGGCCAAGAAACTTTGAAGGCTTCTTGTTTGACCTCTTGGATAAATTTTATTGGGTTTTTCATAATATACTGTTTAGCTTTATATGGCAGGAGTGGGGGGACTCGAACCCTCAGCCTCCGGTTTTGGAGACCGGCGCTCTACCAATTGAGCTACACTCCTATAGGGTTTACTCTATAATTTTAGTTACTACTCCAGCTCCAACTGTTCTACCACCTTCACGAATAGCAAAGTTTAATTTTTCGCTCATCGCAATTGGAGTAATCAAAGTAACTGTGAATTTAGCATCATCACCAGGCATAACCATTTCAGTTCCTGCTGGTAATGTTACTTCACCTGTTACATCCGTTGTTCTAAAGTAAAACTGAGGTCTGTATTTAGTAAAGAAAGGAGTGTGTCTTCCACCCTCATCTTTTTTAAGTACATAAGCTTGAGCTTCAAATTTAGTATGGGGAGTAATTGAACCTGCCTTACAAAGAACTTGTCCTCTTTGAATATCATCTCGCTCAACACCTCTTAACAGAATACCAACATTATCACCAGCTTCACCCGAGTCTAGAAGCTTTCTAAACATTTCAACACCAGTACAAACTGATTTTTTAGTCTCAGTAACACCAACAATTTCAACTTCTTCACCAGTTTTAATTACACCAGATTCAATTCTACCAGTTGCAACCGTTCCTCTTCCTGAAATTGAAAAAACATCCTCAACAGGCATTAGGAAAGGTTTATCAACATCTCTAGCAGGTTGAGGAATAAATTCATCAACAGCTTTCATTAATTCAAGTATAGAATTTTTTCCAATTTCTTCATCCCTACCTTCAACAGCAGCTAATGCAGATCCTTTAATAATAGGAGTTGTTTCACCAGGATATTTATATGAAGTTAAAAGTTCTCTAATTTCTTCTTCAACAAGTTCAATCATATCTTTGTCATCAACTTGATCTACTTTATTTAAATAAACAACGATTGAAGGAATTCCAACTTGTCTTCCTAAAAGAATGTGTTCTCTAGTTTGAGGCATAGGGCCATCAGCAGCATTAACTACCAAAATTGCTCCGTCCATTTGAGCTGCACCTGTAATCATATTTTTTACATAGTCAGCGTGTCCTGGGCAATCTACGTGTGCGTAATGTCTTTTCTCAGTTTCATACTCAACGTGAGCAGTTGAGATTGTAATCCCTCTTTCTTTTTCTTCAGGAGCTTTATCAATTTGATCATAAGCTATGGCCTTTGCCCCACCAGTTTCTGCTAAAACATTTGTGATCGCAGCAGTTAATGTTGTTTTACCATGGTCGACATGACCGATTGTACCAATGTTACAGTGTGGCTTATTTCTTATGAACTTTTCTTTTGACATTACTTTTTTACCTCGGTTTAGTTTTATTAATAATTTCTTTTTTTCTTGGAGCGGGTAAAGAGAATCGAACTCTTACATCCAGCTTGGAAGGCTAGCGTTCTACCATTGAACTACACCCGCACAACATCAAGAATAACACTCCAATGTTATCAAAAAATTTATTGAGTGGTGGAGGGGGAAAGATTCGAACTTTCGAAGACCGAAGTCAACGGGTTTACAGCCCGCCCCATTTGACCGCTCTGGAACCCCTCCTTATTGGGGAAGTGTCCCCTGTTCAATAAAAGCTTCAAACAACAAGCGTTTTATACATTTTTATTATGCAATTGCAACTCGAGATTTACTGTTAAAACATGCTAAAATACGTATAAAACAAACATAAATTTATGAATAAATCATCTTTTCTAATTGTAGGACAACATGCTGTTATTGAAGCCCTTAGAAACCCAAAAAGAAAGGTTTTAAAAGTTTTTCTAACTGAGGAAAGCAAAAAAAATATTCATAGAAAAAATCCCAAAAAAAATGTTCTAGAAGATGTTAAGGTTTATTTTAAATCAAAAAAGGAATTAGATAAATATACTTCAAAAGACCAAATGCTGCATGGTGGTTATATTGCTGAGGTAGAGCATTTAGAACAGCCTGAATTAAAAGAATTTATAATAGGAAAAAATAATCTAACATTTGTTTGTATTGATGAAGTAACTGATCCAAGAAATATTGGCTCATTAATAAGAAGTGCAGCTTCATTCAATATCGATGGCTTAATAGTTAAAGAAAGACAATTCCCCTCTGATAGCAAACTAATGTATAAAGCAGCAAGTGGCTGTATGGAGCATTTAAATATATTTGAAGTTTCTAATATTAATTCAACACTTAAGAATTTAAGAGAAAAAAATTTTTGGGTTTATGGTTTTGATGCAAAGGGCGATAAAAATTTTACTGATGTTAAATGGAGTGGAAAAAGTGTTCTTTTATTTGGTTCTGAAGGATTTGGTATGAGAGAACATACAGGAAAATATACTGATTTTTTAGTAAAGATTAATATCAATAAAGATGTAGAAAGCTTAAATATCTCAAATAGTGCAGCAATTGTATTTCACCATTTAAGTTATTTAAAAAAAAATCTTGATTAGTTTGAGATTTCTTAATAGAAATCCATTATGCCCTTGTAGCTCAGCTGGTAGAGCAATTGATTTGTAATCAATAGGTCCGCGGTTCGACTCCGTGCGGGGGCACCACACAATCCTTTACTTATTTCACTTTTTGAATCTTTGGAAAATAAACTGTACCAAACAATAACAGAACAAAGACTATACAAAGGAAGAAAGTAGAACTCACTGAAGTGATATTGAAGTGATAATCAATCTATTAACAATTTATACGTCCAGTAAACTAGTTCGAGTACTATTATTGTTTCTATAATTGTCATTTTATCTATCTAACTCATCATCTTCTAAAAACTGATCAAGTGATGATACTTTTTCCTTACCATCAATTCTATTTTCTTTAATGATTGTATCTTTTGTCTCTTTTATAGATTCTTTAGTTTTACCAATAGTTCTATAAAAATATATATAACCAAACACTATTGCTAATATTAAAGTATTTTTAATAAGAAAAGATAGACCAATATAACTACCTTCATTTTTGGCATTAAATTCGATGAAATTTAAGTACTGACTATGAATATATAAAACTAAAATTAATAAAATTATTGTTAATAATAATCCACTCAATCTTTCTTTTGCCCAATTATAAATTTGTCCTAAAAAAAATTGTTTTGCAAACCATCTAGATATTTTACCCATTCCTAACATTATAATTTAGGTATCCCCAGTAATAACAAAACACTACTCAAACCAACTTTTGCTTTCAAATTAGAGATAACTTCATTCTCTTCTTTTTCTATTAACTTTCTCATTTCTTCTTTAGTGTAATCTCCTGGTTGTTTTTGAGCATATGTCATTAACTTTTCAACTCTCTTTAATGCTCTCTTCCTAATAAACTTTTTCCACTTTTTTAAGGTAAAATCTTTTGCGGATTTTGTACCATCTATTGTGCCTTTTGTAATTTTATCAAACATATTTTATTTTAAATATTTTTTATTCGTTATTCTTTATTTATCTCTTACTTCAAATGTCCAAGGCCAAACCTTCCATTTACATCCATTTTTATAATCTGAACATGAAATAAAATAAGTTTCTTGTTTAGACCAAAAAACAATAGCAGGTTTACCACAGTCTTGACATTCTGTTAGATCTCCAGGATTGCAAATTAGCCAGCCTCCCATTTCATCTATTTTTCCTTTTATCCACCAGGTAAATCTTTTAAATTCTGTTTTATAACCTTCTTTAGTTATCTCGTTTGATTTGTACTTATTATAAGCAACAATACATGTGTTTTTTTTTTCGGATAATTCCTTGATTTTTTCTATATCTTTTTTTTCACTCTCTTGGACATATGCATCTTGTATAGAGTTCTTTACAGATAATTCATTTAACTTTATTTCATCAACACAATAAGCAGAACATATGTTTGTTTCAGGAAATATTTTCATACGACCTACTGGAATTTCTGACCCACAGTTGTTACATTTTCTCATTTATGCAAGTTCCGGTTTAACTAAATAATGATAAACTTTTTTACAAAAATGAGGACTATCTAAAAGAATGATATTCTGATCAATGCTTTCTAAACAAATACCCATTTCTTCATCAAATTTATCACTATGATAGTAATTTGTATAAGCGATCCAGTAAACTGTAATTAAATAAAATCTTCCCAAACGATCAACATTATCTTGAATTTTCTTTAAAAATTCACTGTAAGTTTCCTTGTTCTTGAAACACTTTACAAAAATCTTGGTAGTTTTTTTGTCTCTTTCAAGAAGGTTGGGGTAACGAGAAAGTCCTTCTAGATCCTCTAATTTAATCTTAATTTCAGGTTCTTTTCTAAATTTTTCTAGATGGCTATTTAAATAAACAACTTTATTCATTATATTCCAACTCTAATGAATTCTTCACTTACTTTTTCAGGTAAAGGGATTTCCAATTCAAAATCAACATCAAAAGGTCCATTACCTTTTCCATTTAAGAAATTAATCTTTCCACAATATAAAAATTTTCTACTGGCAAGAGATGAAGTTCTAACAAAAAGATGAATATCTTTACCTGTTGATTTGTGATTTATAATTGCTTGGCCTGCTT
Organism: uncultured Candidatus Pelagibacter sp.; assembly: GCA_905612385.1. The sequence goes on along the minus strand of CAJQRR010000020.1, from coordinate 6,923 downwards.
CATTATCTTCTTTAGTTCCCTTAGTTGATTGCCAATGTAAAAGTTTATGTGTTTTGAAATAATCTTGATATTGGTACTCAACCTGAAAATCAGTCTTGATCAAATTAACAAAAAGGAATTGTTCTTTAACCCCTTTTGGCCTGACATGACCAAACATCTTGTAAACATCTGGGTTGGCAGCTTTACCTGTATATTTAAATAATTTGTAAACATCTGTTTTATTGAATGCTTTATGAATCTGAGAGTTTGGTGTTTGTGTAAGATCGCCATCCTCAAATTTTATAAATTCCTCCTTTTTCATTTTAAGAGAATATTTTTTAAAAAAATCTATAGTCTCAGGATCATAAAAAACTCTACTTTCATCTGGAAGATTTAAACTTTGATCTTTATATTTTTGTAGAAAACTTCCAATCTCTTTTGAATTTAGGTCAAAATCAAATAAAGCAGCGGGCTTTTCTAAGAATGTTTTATGATTACCGATAAAATCTATAATATTTACAAATTTTTTTCCTTCAGCATCTGCTCTTCTCAAGCCTCTTCCAAATTGTTGAATGAATAGTATTTTAGACTCTGTGGGTCTCAACATCATTATCGTATCAACTGTTGGTATATCAACACCTTCATTAAATAAATCAACACTGAAAATGATATCTATTTTTTTTTCACTTAATTGTTTTATCGCTTCACCTCTATTAGTGTCAGATTTACTGTGAACAGAAACAACTTTTGCTCCTTTTGATTTAAAATAATCTTCCATAAAATTGCAATGATTTATAGAAGCACAAAAACCTAGAGTCCTACTTTGTTTATACTTCACCCAGTTGTTGTAAATATATTCAGCTCTTTTTGTTTTATTTAAACTTTTTTCTAACTGAGCTTCATCAAACTTTTTACCACGCCAAGTAATTTTTGTGTAATCGACATATTTATCAATTATACCTTTGTAGTTAAAATTTGATAAAAGTTTTAATTTAATTCCATCAATTAAATCTTTTTTATAAATTAAATTATTTCCACAATACTGGAGAATATCAATGTTATCTGTTCTATTTGGTGTGGCTGTAAGACCTAAAAAAAACTTTGGTTTAAAATAATTTACAAGGCTTTTATAACTTTTTGCACCAACGTGATGAAATTCATCAATAATTATATAATCAAAGTTACTTGGTTTAAATTTTTCTAACTCATTTTTTTTTCCGATAGTTTGGATGCTAGCAAAAATATAATCATTATCTAAATTTTTACTAGTTCCCTTATAAATACCATACTTTTTGTTTGGTATTAATTGTTCAAAAGTTTTTCTCGATTGATTTAATATTTCTTCTCTATGAGCTATAAATAATATCTTTTTAGGTTTTAACGCAATTACATCTAATGCTGCCAAAATAGTTTTACCTAATCCAGTAGCCATAACAACCAATCCTTTATTTTGATTATGAGTGTTTCTTGCTATGTCTAACTGCTTAAGTGCCTCTGACTGAACCTGATTTGGTCCATCAAATTTAATTAAATTTGCTGTAGTAGAGGTTTCTTCTTCAAATTTTCTAATAAAATTATCATTTTCATCATAGACTTTTTCATAATCGTTTATTAATTGAGTATTTAGTTCATGTAGGTTTGGACTATTTAAAAATCCAAGCATTTTCTGCTTATACTCATTATATAAATTACTATCAGAAATCTCAATATTCAGTTCATAACTTTGTCTTAATGCTGAATGTGAAAGATTACTTGAGCCAATAATACATTTGTAAAAATTATCATTTTTATTCTCAAAACTATAGGTTTTAATATGAAAGCTCTCATTTGATTTTAAGGTATCAAATAAATAAATATTTGCTCCTAAATTTTTTAATTTCATTAGCTTTTTCAAAGCTTTTGGTTCTGTGCATTTTAAATAATTACTAGTTATTATTGTAATGTTTTGATGATTATTAAATTCATTAAGTTTATTAAAGATTAAATTCAGTCCTTTTTCAAAAATAAATGAAACTATAATTAGAATCTTTTCAGATTTTTCTATGTTTTGATTTATTATATCATCTAACTTTTTACCTGGTACATCTATAAGTTTATAAGCCATTTTTAATTAGATAATTATTAATCGGAATATCGGCGGGTGCAAACTCATAATTATTCAATTCGTCAATTTTTATCCAATTAATCTTATCATGATCAGTTAATTTTATAGTTCCACTATAATTTTTAACAAAATATGCTTTAAGATTTATCTTAGCCTTATCATATTCATAAAATGACTCTGTTATATAATCATCAATACTTACTGAGATATCAAGCTCCTCTTTGAGTTCTCTTTTTAAACTTTCTTTTTCATTTTCATCATTATCCACTTTTCCTCCAGGATACTCCCATTTAAATTCTAGATGTTTTCCCTCTTTTCTTCTAGCAATTAAGATTTTATTTTCTTTAACTATTACAGCTGCAACAACTTTTATAAACATATGTAATTAACATTATGAAGTGAAGTGATATTGAAGTGATGATCAATCATTACATTTTTGATGATGCTTTTTTAATATTTTTTACTACAATTAAATAATTATATTTAAGTACCTTATGGCCCTTTAGGTGTTTTGAAAACTCTTTGTATAAATTCTCATAGTACCAAGCAACTTGCTTTGGTGTTGCTGTAAATCTTTTCCAAATCTTCTTACCTACTCTTTTGTGATCACTAACAATGCAAGTACCGTTATGTAGTTTATCACAGAGGGATACAAACATAGAAGATTGACTTTTTTTCTTTATATCTGAAATATACTTTTTCTTTCTAGCTAACCAAGGTGGTTTAGGAACAACAATAGTATCGCCACACTCATTAACTATTTTAGCAACTTTATTACCAAACTGTTTTCTAATTTTAGTTAAGGTTTTTAACCCTCCTTGATCTTCAACAGCGTCGTGTAATAAACCTCCAATAGCTTCATCAGTAGTACCACCATCTTCTATGACGTTGTTACTAACTGAAACTAAATGAGTAAAATAAGGAATTCCAGTTCCTTTACGGTTTTGTTTGAAGTGTATCTTATAAGTAAAGTCTAAAGCTTTTTTGTATTTCTTTTTGTCTATCTTTTTTTTCATTTAATGCAAAACCCTATTCCAAACTTCAATTCTTATAAACTGCCAGCCATCATCTTGCTGAAATTCAAGATCGTAGTAATCATCTGGGTCTAAAGTTTTGAGAACTAAATTCACATAAGTGTCTATTCTTTCATGTGAGATTTTACCTCTAAATGTTTTTACAAATGTTTTCATTAATGCAAAACCTTATCTAAAATATTAACAATAACGTAACGATGATGGTCATCACTCTCAACATCAAACTCTATTTGTGGGTCAACATCCCCTATCACAACATCTGCCATTAAACTTATATAGTCACCTAGCTCATTATCTGTGGCGTAATAATCAAATACTTTTTTAAAGGTTATCAATTTATTCTTTTTGATTCTTTAATTCTGTCTTTTCTAAAAGTTCTATTCTCATGAGTATTACTATCATAAGCTTTTACAAATTTTTGATCTACAGATTTAACTGATATCTCTCTTTTCGAGGCCCAACCCGAGGCATTGACATAACTAATAATGTAAGTTTTTCCCTCTTCTAATTTAAATTTTACTTTACTTTTTTTAAACTCATTTGCATCTTTTTGAATTTTGCCTTTTGGGGTGGGCCCACTAATTCCTTTACATGATCTACAAACAACACCTATTCCGGTTCTTAAAGTTTTGTCTCTAAATTCATTTAGACTTTTTTGTTCATTACATCTTTCACAGAATTTTTCTTCTCCTTGTTTGGATTTAGTGACAGATTCAAGAATTTTATATTGTGATAGATTAAGTTTTTCTTTTTTAGAAAAAACTTCTTTTAATTTCTTATCTAAAAATTTAACAGGATCATCTGTTGTATTGAATTTATTTAATCTTATAAAATTGTATCCATATGTTTCTAAGGCCTTCTCTCTCTCATAATGTTCAGTTGTGTAAAATTCATCAAAATTTTCATCAGTTATTAATTCTTGATTATCAAAATGGTCCTTTAAACCATCATATTCAATAATTACTTGTTTTGGACCATCTTCAGTAGAAAATATAACTAGAAAATCCGTTACAAAACTTGGATGACTATAATCGGCATCTAATTGTTTTAAATATTTTCCTATTTCAAATTGTGCTTTCAGTTCAACATTTTTTTTATTTTCGAGATAGAAATTTGTTTTTTTAAACCATTCTAGAACCTTAATTTCCATTGGTGAGTTGGGATCCAATTCTTCCTTCGAGGGTAATTTTTCTTCTGCTGAAAGATTTTTGATATACCTTAAAGCATTTCCTATTTCTCCATCAATTTTATCTAGGGGTCTTGAGTGAACTATATGCATCACTTCCTGAACCCTACTAAAACCAACATTAAGTCTTTGAGCTTTTTTATCTCCAGTTTCTTCTAAATCTTTATTAGATAAATCAACAGGAAAAATGGTATTTAATTTATTTCTTTTATTACAGGCAACCATCGAATAAAAAACTATTTCTCTTTCTTCACCTTGGCATGTATCAAAGGTCATAATCTTTAATTTTAATTTTTCAAAAAAATAATCTCTATCGGGGTGTTTGGATATTTGAGTTGTTAAATATTTTTGTTGATCTGAAAAAGGAGTAATAATACCAACAGATTGTATTTTTTTTTGATCCTTTATTCTTTCTAAATGCTTTATTATAACCTGCGATTCCTTTTTGTTATAATTACCATCTTCTTCTGTTGAAAAATCTAAGTATTCAAATTTTATTATTTCGTTAATAGGTTTTATCCTCATTCGAATTGCTTGAAGATCTGAGTTATAGAAAGTTTTACTACAATACTCTATATGCTCTGGATAACCTCTAAAGTGTTTTTTTAGTCTTGTATCAAAATTTGCTATACTTTGAAAAAAATCTAATATTGACGTTTTGACATTAAATGTTTCTAATCTAGTTAACGCATCTGACTCTTTAGAAATATTACTTTTAAATACTTTTCTTAAATCATTTAACCTTGCATTGTTTACAAGCGTGGCAGCTTGATATGATTGTAAATTGCTAAATTGTTTTTTATCTCCCAAAACCAATATTTTTTTTGCTCTAATTAAAGCTGGAAATGCTTGCGCTATACTAACTTGAGATGCCTCATCAATTATTATTAAATCAAACATATCTTTATCGAGCTGTATATATTCAGCAAAATCTCTCACACTTGAAATTATGCAAGGGAAAGCACCTTTTAGTTTTGAAAATTGATTTTTCGGAAACTTTTGCTTGCTACGAATAATTTTACTTAAGGTAATTGCATTATTTCTATTAGTGTCATAAAATTTTATAATTCTTTCATCTAGAATATTGGTCATCTTACTTGTGTTTAATGACTGTAGTTTCTTCATTAAAGATGTGTAATCAAATCTTTCTTTAATATTAAAACTATTAGAAAAAAATTCTTCCATTTCATAATATTTTTTTATAGCTTCTTTTTTTTCAGTCTCTATCTGCGCAAAAACATTTTCAAAAATACTGTCTATATTTTTTGGGTTTATTGATATATTTTTAATGTTTGGTCTATCTAATTCTAATACTTTAAAAAAACCATAGTATTTAAGTGCTTTCTTACAAAGATCTTTTATTGCATCAAGAGTTTCACTTTTAAGAATAATTTTACAAATTTTATCAAAATCATATTTTTTACATTGGTCTTTAAGAATCTGATATTCTTGGTAAACATATTTTATTTTGTCATCGTCTAATTTTAGATTGATATTTTTTTTAATACCGACAGTAGATTTGGCTTTATCTGAAAGGTGTTCTATTCTAGGGTTTTTAAACATTGTTCCAAGAAATCCAGATTTCATCTCTTCATACTCATCAATGATTAATTTTAATTTGTTCAAATTGTTTACACTTGGTTTTTGAAAAAAGTGAAGTGATTTAAAATTTCCGTTATTCTTATTCAGATAATCGTCAATTATTTTTAGATATTCTAAATAATCAATAAAGTTTTCTAAATCTTTTTTACCTGCCCATAAATCTTTATAATTCTCGGTCAGGTCTTCTATTTCTTCAACCTCATGAAGTTTATCTATAAAAAAATTTAAGCTGAAATCTTCAAACGGTATAAAACTTAATTTTTTTATACTTTCTTTTAGTGAAATAGGATCCAAGAATAAGTCTTTAGGACCAACTAATTTTTGTACTTCAAAAAATTCTTCAAATTTATTTTTATCTATATATTGATAATGGTCAGTTTCAATTTTTACACGATCATTAATAACATCTGAAATATCTTTTATATCTTTACTTATCTCGTTTATGCCATTTTTTTGGGCTCTATGAAAAGTTCTAATATTATCTATTGAACTTTTTGCTAAAATTTTATTATAAGTATTACCCATTTTACCCAATCTCAAAATTGGATTTTGTAAAGGGTTTTCCCCTCTTACTTTGTCTAACGTGTCATTAATTTTATTTTCAACTACATCAAGCGCCTCTCTTGTATCTGATAAAATTAGAATAGACTTTCCATTAAGCACATAATCAAAAGCAATAGCAGATATGGTGTGTGATTTACCTGTGCCTGGTGGTCCCTCTACCACAACATATTTACATTTCTCATTATTTAGTGCCTTTAGAATTTTTAACTGTTCAGGGTTCAATGGAATGGGGCTTGTATAATTTAACCTTTCATTAACACTCATTCCGTCCCATGAATCTTCTAAACTCTCATTAATAACCTCAGGTTCGTTCATCAAAAAATCTGCAATAATACTTTTAAATAATTCAACAACTTCACTATCTTCACCTTCAGAAATTTTAGTAAGAATATCTTCAAAATCATTTATTAAAGCCTCATCTGATTTATCAAAAACACAAATTGAGCAATTGTTT
>CAJQRR010000019.1 GCA_905612385.1 uncultured Candidatus Pelagibacter sp. | reverse complement strand
AGTGAATTGCTGTGTTGGTTGATAAAATATTAATTGAAGCTGGTTGATGTAACGTGTTCCACCAATCTACAGAAAATTTAATGATAGGAACATTTATCACCCCTAAAATTGCAATCAAAGAGGTGACTTTTATTACCTGTTCTTTATCCTCATAAATTCTCCAAGCCAATAAATACATTCCATAAAACAAAGCTAAAATTAACATAGAAGTTATTCTTGCATCCCAAGCCCACCAAGTACCCCATGTTGGTTTTCCCCAAATTGAACCTGTAACTAATGCTATGATATTAAAAATAAATCCTGAAGGTGCTAGACTTTTAGCTATTAGTGTAAAATTTTTATTTTTAAAAACAAAACTTCCAACAGACAACAAAGCTAAACTTGTAAATATTCCAAGTGATATCCACGCTGCTGGCACATGAACATACATAATTCTTACTACATCACTTTGTTTATAATCTTCGGGTGAAAGTATAAGTGCTTCAGTTAAACCAATTGTTAAGACAACAATGAATAAAAACAAAACGTACTTTGGCGCTTTAGAGGTTATTGCAAAAATTTTATTAGGCTCAAAATATTTAAACATTTTTAAATTATATATATTAAAAAAAGATAATTAAATTTTTATTATGGAAAGTCATCCTGATCAAGAATGTAGAGGGAGTCAATAATGATAAAAACGTTATTTAACACTCTTGATCAGAACATAATTATAGATAGCAACTATATATGTCGAAGATTTGAATTAATTGTGTTTAAAAAAAGAATTAATTAGAGGGCTTAAAATAGCTAGAGCCTTTTCTACCAGAAAAAATCTCCTCAATTAAAGGGTGTTTAATAGGGTCTTCTGAATCGTCCATCAGTAAGTTTTGCTGTGAAACGTAGGCTTCATAAGTAATTTCATCATTTTCAGCAAGTAAATGATAAAAAGGCTGATCTTTTTTTGGACGAACATTCTTAGGAATAGATTGGTACCATTCTTCAGAATTATTAAATTCGAAATCCACATCATAAATCACACCTCTAAACTCAAAGTGTTTATGTTTTACAATATCACCTATTGAAAATTTTGCTTTTTGAATTGCCATTACTTTTAATATGGGGGTTTAAAAAAAAAAATCAATAAAAAACATTTATATTTTTTTTATTATGTTAATATCTGTCAAGTGAATAAATCTTTTCTTAAATTTGCCACAGACTTTGGGCCTTTAGCTATATTTTTTTATTATTATTACAATAATGATAAGAGTTTGGCAGTTGCAATTCCTCCACTTATAGTTGCAACGTTAATTGCACTAGTAGTTGTGTGGTTTTTTGAAAAAAAAATACCCATGATGCCTTTAATAAGTGGTGTCCTAATTACTTTTTTTGGTGGTCTAACAATTTATTTTAATGATCCAGTTTTTCTTTATGTAAAACCAACAATCATTAATATTTTATTTGCTCTTGCTTTATTTTTTGGAAAATATTTTACAAATGAGCCTGTTCTTAAAAAGATTATGGGTAAATCAATTGCTCTAACTGATATTGGTTGGGAATTATTAAACAAAAGATGGATGTATTTTTTCTTTGGTCTTGCAATCCTTAATGAATGCGTCTGGAGAACACAAACAGAAGAGTTTTGGGTTAACTTTAAGGTGTGGGGAATGTTACCAATAACTCTTGTTTTTACGGGATTTCAGATATCATTGATTAATAAACATAAACTTGATGAATAGAAACTTAAAGCTAGTAGTAAATAATCCTCATAAACAAATAGAAGAAAGACAATTTTTTGAAAAAAATGAACTTAAAATTATTTTAGATTTATATGCAAAAATGGTCTCCGAAGGATCATGGAAAGACTATGGTTTAAATATTTCTAACAGGCAGGTTAGCTTTAGTGTTTTTAAAAATGTAACAGAGAATGCTTTGTATAAAATTTGTAAAAACTTTAAACCCAGTAATAAGAATCTAAAATATTTAATTACAGATTCTAACGGCAAAGTTTTAAAAAATTCTTTTGGTCTAGAAATTCTACTTAAAAGTACTAATTGGAAAAAACTTAAGAAATAAAAAGACTATCGTCTTTGACCAAATAATCTTAACAACATTATAAATAAATTTATAAAGTCCAGGTAAAGAGTTAAGGCACCCATTACAGCTTTTTTACCCATCAATTCACCTGTATCACTTGCTACATACATATTTTTAATTTTTTGAGTATCATAAGCAGTAAGACCTACAAAAATTAAAACACCTAAAATTGAAATAACAAAATCCATCATTGTAGATTTCATAAACATGTTAACGACTGATGCTACAATAATTCCAATCAAACCCATCATCAAGAAAGATCCTAATTTTGTAAGGTCTCTTTTGGTCGTATAACCATACAAGCTCATTGCACCAAAAGTGATTGAAGTAATAAAGAACACTCTAGTAATACTAGCACCAGTGTATGTTAAAAATATTGAGGATAATGAAATTCCCATCAAAGAAGCAAAAACCCAAAAAGTTGTTTGAGCAGTAGATGCTGCCATCTTATTAATCTTGGCACTCATGTAAAAGACAACTCCTAAAGGTGCAAGCATTACAACCCACTTAAAACCTGAAAGAAAAATTGTATTACCTAAGCTTGTTAGGGCAACAATAGATCCGTTAGCATCTGTTACTACAGATAGTTTAAAAAATATTAAAGATACAAGTCCAGTTAGTAAAATTCCAGAAGCCATGTAGTTATAAACTTTTAACATGTAGGCTCTTAAACCTTCGTCCATTACTACTGTTGATTGTTGGGCTTCTTTTACTTTATTTAGCAAATTTTGTTTATTGAATATCATAACTTACATATAATAGCCTTTTACTATTATTTCAAGATGTCTTAATAAGGTTAAAATAATTATGAATTACAAAAAGTTAGGAAATACAGACCTAGAAGTAAGCACTATTTGTCTTGGAACAATGACCTGGGGTGAACAGAATACTCAAAAAGAAGGGTTTGAGCAGATGGATTATGCTTTAGATCAAGGTGTAAATTTTTGGGATACTGCTGAAATTTATTCAGTTCCACCAAGGGAAGAAACTTATGGAGATACTGAAGTAATTATTGGTAATTGGTTTGAAAAAATAAAAAAGAGAGACAAAGTAATTTTAGCTTCTAAGGTTTGTGGTCCGGCAAGAGAGTACGTTAGAGGTGGTGGAAATCATTTTGGAGTGAAAAATATTACAGAAGCATTAGAGGGAAGTTTAAGAAGACTAAAAACTGATTACATTGATTTATACCAACTCCATTGGCCAGAAAGAAAAACTAATTTTTTTGGGAAATTAGGTTATGAACATGATGACAGTAATGAGTGGACTCAATTTGAAGATATTTTAGGTAACTTAAAAAAATTTATAGATCAGGGAAAAGTTAAACATGTTGGTGTATCCAATGAAACTCCTTGGGGACTATCTAAATATTTAGAGCTTTCAAAAGAAAAAAGTCTTCCCAGAATGCTTTCCGTTCAAAATCCTTATAATCTATTAAATAGAACTTATGAAATTGGGCTTGCAGAAATATCTATAAGAGAACAGGCAGGATTATTAGCTTACTCTCCTTTAGCGTGTGGATATTTATC
>CAJQRR010000018.1 GCA_905612385.1 uncultured Candidatus Pelagibacter sp. | reverse complement strand
TACATTTTTGCACCTTCTAGATTTTCATTTGAATTTTTAATGGCATTAAATTCAGCATGAGGTGTGCCATTGTAACCTGTTTGTCCAATAGAAATAATTTCATCATTTTTAACAATTACACAACCTACTGATGGATTTTCACCAGTAAGACCATGACGAGCACTTGCTAAACTTAAAGCAAGACTCATATATTTTTTATCTTTTTTTGAAAATTTATCTTTTCTTGTAGACATCTAATTTGTCCACGAATTGCACAAAGTCTTTTTCTTCTCTAAAGTTTCTATAAACAGAGGCAAATCTAACATATGCAACTGGATCAAGATCTTTCAGACCTTCCATAACCAATGTGCCAATTGTATTTGATGAAATTTCACTTTGACCAAGCTCTTCTAATGCTCTTGAAGTTCGACTAATAAACTTTTCTGCTGTTTCGGTATCGATAGGTCTTTTCTTTAGTGCTATGTAGATTGATTTTGAAAGTTTATCTCTATCAAATGATGATTTTCTTCCATTCTTTTTGATAACCATTATTTCTCTAAATTGAACTCTTTCAAAAGTAGTAAATCTTGCACCACATACACACAACCTTCTTCTTCTTATTGCAGTTCCATCTTCTGTCGGTCTAGAGTCTACAACTGATGTTTCACCTTTTTTACAAATCGAACAAATCATTATTTTAAATTTTTATAAATTGGGAAGTGAGAGGTAAGCTCTACAACTTCATTTCTAACTTCTTCTTCAATTTTACTATTATCATCAGGGTTATTAGACAAACCTTTTACAACTTTAGTTATTAATTCACCTACTTTTTCGAATTCTTTTAATCCAAAACCTCTAGTTGTTGCGGCTTGAGTTCCTAATCTTATGCCAGAAGTAATCATTGGTTTTTCTGAATCAAAAGGTATTCCATTTTTATTGCAGGTAATATTAGCATTAGAAAGGCTTTCGGCCGCCAAATTACCCTTAACATTAAAAGGTCTTAGATCAACTAACATTAAGTGTGTATCCGTTCCACCAGAATAAATCTTAAAGCCATTATTCTTAAGTGTCTCTGATAAAATTTTGGCATTAGCTAAAACTGATCTAATATAATCTTTAAAATCTGGTCTTAATGCTTCTAAAAAACCGGCAGCCTTTGCGGCAATAACGTGCATCAACGGTCCACCTTGATAACCAGGAAACACTGCTGTGTTAAATTTTTTTGCTAGATCTTCATGATTGGTTAGAATAATTCCACCTCTAGCACTTCTGAAAACTTTATGAGTTGTTGAAGTTACTACGTGAGCATGTTCACATGGATTTGGGTAACCTTTACCAGCAACTAAACCTGAAAAGTGAGCCATATCTACCATCAAATATGCTCCTACTTTATCAGCAATCTCTCTAAACCTTTTAAAGTCAATCACTCTGGAATAAGCACTACCACCGCAAATTATAAGTTTTGGTTTATGTTCTAATGCAAGTTTCTCAACATTATCATAGTCGATAAGTTCAGATTCTTTATCGACATCATACCCTATTGGATTAAACCATTTTCCAGACATTGAAATCTTTAACCCATGCGTAATATGTCCACCAGAATTTAAACTCATTCCCATAAATGTATCACCAGGATTTAATAGTGCTAAAAATACAGCTCCATTTGCTTGAGCCCCAGAATGTGGTTGGACGTTTGCAAATTTACAATCAAATAACTTTTTTAATCTTTCAATGGCTAAGTTTTCGGCAACATCAACATGCTCACAACCATTGTAGTATCTTTTTCCAGGATATCCCTCTGCATATTTATTTGTTAGTACAGAACCTTGCGCCTCTAAAACAGCTTGTGAAACAATATTCTCGGAGGCAATTAACTCTATATGCTGTTGCTGTCTTTTTAATTCATCACTTATCACTTTATGTAATTCTGGATCAGCTACAGATAAGCTATCTTCAAAAAAACTTTTATAGTTTTTGTTTAAATAGTTTTTTTCACTAGACATAATTAAATTTTCTCAATTCTTTTTGCGTGTCTTCCACCTTCAAATTTTGTATTTAAAAAAACATTAACACAATTTAAAGCATTTTTTTTAGTAAGCAGCCTTGATCCCAATGTAATGATATTTGCATCGTTATGCAATCTTGATAATTTAGTAGATTTTAAATTAAAACACTGAGCTGCACGTATATTTTTATGTCTATTTGCAGCAATATTCATACCCATGCCAGATCCACAAATTAGTATTCCAGCATGATTATTATTAGTTTTAACTTTTTTAGCTACTTTATGAGCATAATCTGGATAATCAACTTTATCACTATTGAAAGGACCTAGGTCTGTATATTTAATTTTTTGTTTATCTAAATGAAGTTTAATATATTCTTTTAACTTATAACCAGCATGATCAGATGATAAAAATATTTTTTTCAAACTAATTAAACTTATAATCTAAAACACAAGCCACTAAGTGAATTCGATTTTCTTCACCACCATTAAAAGCATTGTGGTATTTTGTATTATTAGTAACCCAAACAGATCCATCTGCAGGCATATGTTTAGCAACATGATCTACTACCATAATGGCACCAGGATTAGTAATTATTGGAATATGCAATCTTGGTTCCGGATCTCTATGCCAACTTAGTGTAGATCTAGGTTCTTTTAACAATATTCTTACTCTACCTAATTTATATTTTGAGGAAAGTGTATCAAATACTTCTTTGAAATAAGTATTTTCATAATCCTTTATAAACTCAGAGTAGGCAGATTCATCAACTGTGACATCTCTTGAAACTTCTTTACCTGACTTGTCTGGCTTAGTCCAATAAACACCTCTAGCTTTACTTCCCTTTACAGAATCTGGATCACCAGGAATTTGTGTTAGAGAAATGGCTCCAAAGTGGGCAATACCCCCACCATCGTCAAATTTTTTAGTTTGAACAATCTGATTGTAAGCTTCCTGTAATTTATTAATATCAAATTTGATATTTTGTTTTTGAAAGTCACTAAAATCTAAAATTTTATCTTCTTTTTTTAAATCTAAGTTTACAATATTTTTGTTATTTTTGTTCATGGTGATTGTTTTTTACCCTTTTTAATATATATTTGTATAATACATTTGTCGCATTTTAAAAGTAGATTTAAACATGATTACAGGAAATTACCCAAATTTGAGACTTAGACGTAGTCGTAAAAATGATTGGTCTAGAAGATTAATTCAAGAGAATAGCCTTTCATCTAGCGACTTTATATTACCAATATTCTTGATTGATGGAAAAAATATAAAACAATCCATCAAAACAATGCCTGATGTTTATAGATATACAATTGATAAAATAGGAATCATAGTTGATAGAGCAATCAAAAATAAGATACCTATGGTTGCATTGTTCCCCTATACAAATAAGACAAAAAAAAATGATATTGGAACTGAGGCTTTAAATGAGGACAATCTTGTTTGTAAAGCTGCTCGATATATTAAAAAAAGATATAAAAATGAAATTGGTATTATGTGTGATGTAGCATTGGATCCCTACACTTCTCATGGTCATGATGGTTTAACAAAATCAGGCTACGTATTAAATGATGAAACTATTGAAGTCTTGATAAACCAATCATTGTTACAGGCAGAAATTGGTTGTGATGTTCTGGCTCCATCAGACATGATGGATGGAAGAATTGGTAAAATAAGAAAAGCTTTGGATAAAGAAGGACATGAAATGGTTCAGCTACTTTCTTATGCGGTAAAATATGCTTCAAGCTTTTATGGTCCGTTCAGAGATGCTGTTGGTTCAAAAGGCTTACTAAAAGGTGATAAGAAAAATTACCAAATGGATTTTAGAAATAGTGATGAAGCAATAAGAGAGGTAGCTTTAGATATTAAAGAAGGAGCCGATATGGTTATGGTTAAGCCTGGTATGCCCTACTTAGATATAATTAAAACAGTTAAAGATAATTTTAAAATTCCTGTTCTAGCCTATCAAGTCTCAGGTGAATACTCTCTATTAAGTAATGGCATTAAAAAAGGCCTAATAGACAAAAACTCTGTGTTAGAAAGTTTGATTTCTTTTAAAAGAGCTGGGGCAAACGCTATAGTAAGTTATTACGCTGACAGAATTAACGATTTAATTAAATAATTATTTTAAAAGGTTAATAAAATGAGTCCTAGAAGTTGGGAGGTTTAAATTATTTGGTTTTAAAATACTTTTTTCAAGGTAATCACTAACAAGTTTTAAACCTTTGAGTAAATTTTTTAAATTAACATCAAGATTGTTTTCATCAATTAAAAAATTTGGAATGTTTTTTTTCTCTGTCGAAGATTTAACGTAATAATTAGTTTCATTGTTAATAATCTCTTTTTCAACCATATTTTTTAGTTCTAAATCATATCCCAATAATTTTAACAGTTCCAACTCCCAGAAAATATATTTTTGTATCCAGTTATCAGAAGTTAATATTTCAAAAAATTTATCAATTAATTTAAAAATTTCTTTATTAGATTGAGCTTCAGCCGTAAGAAGTTTTATAAGATGCATAGCTGAGGTAATACAGGATAGTTTTTGATTTTCGTCAAAATAGAGTGGAGTTAAGGCTTTTACAATTTCTATTTTAAAATAACCAATTCTAGTAACGCTTTTAGAATTATAGTTTACATAAATTTTATTACCAATTTGTAAATAATTTTTGATTTTCTTTGATGTACCACCAAAAATTATCCCTGAAATTTTTCCATGGTTTTCTGTAAACACTTCAGCAATTATTGAATTTTCGCTGTATCTATTTTTGGAAACTAAATAAGCGCTATCATCCCAATTCATTTTTTAAAAACATCCTCAATGCATAAAGAAGCAGCATTCTGTTCTGCGTCTTTTTTAGAAGATCCCTCTGCTGTGAAAAATTTAGTATTTTTTAATTTAACAGCAACTTTAAAGAGTGGTTTATGTCGAGGCCCAGTATTAGATATTAGCTTATAAATAGGCAAGACTTTAAAAATCTTAAGCGAATACTCTTGGAGTTTTGTCTTTGCATCAATTTGGGTTACAACGCTCGCTGTAATATGCTCACTCCATAAATTGAGAATAAATTTTTCAGTGAAATTTAAACCTTTGTCAAGATAGATCGCTCCAATTAAAGCTTCTAAACAATCAGCTACTATTTTATCTTCAATTTCAATTTCTTTATTCTTAGGGTTTAAAACTAAAATATATTTCTCTAATTCAATTTTTTTAGCAATTTCTAGACATTTTTTTTTATTTACCAATGAAGCAAATTTTTTATCTAGGACTCCTTCTCTTTCTTCTGGATAAAGTTCTAATAATTTTTTTGCGATAATAAGACCCAAAACTCTATCACCTAAAAATTCAATTTTTTCATTATTGTTTATTGAATCAAAGCTTTTGTGCGTTAAGCTTTTAATGAAAGTTTTTTGATCTGAAAACTTTAATTTTAATTTCTTTTCTAATGTTGTGGGATTAATTTTCATTAAATGATTTTCTTAAAAAACCTGTCAAATCTAATTGTCTTATGCCATTTCCAAAAAGAAAAAATACTTCCGATTCTAAAATCAGATGAAAAAAAAATAAATTGAGCTTTGCCGACTAAATTATCTTCATGAACATAACCGACACTAGTCAGGTATCTACTATCCTTAGAGCAGTCTCTGTTGTCACCTAAAAAAAAGTAGTGTTTAGAAGGAACTATAAAATTATCAGAATTTTGAAAACTATAACTTTTTAAATATACACTATTATGTGTTTTGCCATTTGGAAGTTTTTCCTCAAATGTATTAACGTCTATAGTTTGTTTTCCACAATAAATTTTATCATTTTGGGAAATTCTAGATTTGAATATTTTATTATTGTTTACAAATAGATCACCGTTAATGAATTGAATATTATCACCTGGTAGACCAATTAATCTTTTAATATAATCTGTCCTATTATCAGCTGGTGTTTTAAAAACAACAACATCACCAACCTTAGGTTTCTTAGAAAATAATCTTCCATTTATTATTGGTGGGCTAAAAGGAAAAGAATGCTTGCTATAACCATAAGAATACTTCGTAACAAACAATCTATCACCAATTAAAAATGTTGGTTCCATTGATGATGAGGGAATGTAAAATGGTTGAATAAAAAGAGATCTAATCACTATAGCTATTACTAAAGCATAAAAAATTGTCTTAACATTATCAATTATAATATTTTTAGTTATCATTTTTTTTGCAAAATTACGTAGGCTATAGAATATTTTTTTTCATCTGAAATTGACAGAAAGAAATCAAAAGATGATATCTTAAATTGCTTTTTAACAATTTTTTTAATTTTATCTGTAACTACAAATGAGGGTTTACCTAATTTATCGTTAATTATAGTTATATCTCTAAAATTCAAATTACCCCTAAAACCTGTTCCAATTGCTTTAGAAAATGCTTCTTTAGCAGCAAATCTTTTAGAATAATAAGATTTTTTATTTGTTATGTTTTTGGTTAACAATATTTCTGAGCTAGAAAAAACTCTTTTAATAAAACTGACATTTTTTAAAGATTTATGTATTCTAATATTTTCTACCATATCCACACCGATACCAAGAATTTTCATATCTATTTGTTGGTTATTTTTTTAAATGCCTTAATAGTGTTTTTTAAACCATGAGTGAGTGACTCACCGATTATAAAATGACCAATATTAAATTCTGTAATTTCTTTAATTTTACTTAGTATAGCAGTAGTTTTATAGTCAAGACCATGACCAGCATGAACCTCAATTCCAAGCTGAACACCAAGTTCTGAACATTTCTTAATTTTTAAATATTCATTTTTATAATTTTTATTTTCTTTTACTAAATTAGAAATTTTTCCTGTATGTAACTCAACACAAGTAGCATTTAATTCTTTTGCAATTTTTATATCTTTTAAAGTTGGGTCAACAAATAAACTTGTTCTAATATTTTTCTTATTAAATAATGATATTATTTCATTTATTTTTTTTTTATTTTTTACTAGGTTTAATCCACCTTCGGTTGTTACTTCCTTTCTTTTTTCAGGAACTATACAAATAAAATTAGGTTTATTTTTTAATGCTATATTTATTATTTTTTTGTTCAATGAAATTTCTAAATTAGTAATTATTTTTTTATTTCTACAAATTTTAATAACATCGGCATCTTTGATATGTCTTCTGTCTTCTCTTAAATGTATAGTTACTGAATGAGCTCCACATTTAGTTACATGCTTAGCAATAGTTAATGGATCTGGATGGAACGATCCTCTTGCATTTCTAACTGTTGCTACGTGATCAATATTAACTCCTAGTCTTTTCATTTTATAAATCTACTTCCAGGTACTGTAATAGGTATATTTTTAAGCGCCTCTGGAAGATTATTTCTTTTAAATGCAGGAACGTCAATTTTCATATGTGAAATGATATTTTTTTTTATCTTTAAAGTTTTTTTGGTTGATCTATCTATGATTGATGCAAATCCAGCAAGTTTAGCGCCTGCTTTGGTAATCAATTTTACACACTCTAAACCAGATTTACCCGTTGTTATAACATCTTCAATAATAAGAACTTTTGAACCTTTTTTAATATGAAAACCTCTTCTTAAAATAAATTTGCCATCAACTCTTTCACAAAATATAGTTTCTTTTTTTAAGAGTTTACCAATTTCATATCCAATAATTACCCCACCCATTGCAGGGGCTAAAATTAAATCTACAGACTTAAATTTTTTTTTAATTTTTTTAGCAAGTGAATAACAAACATCTTTTGCTAAATGTGGAAAACTTAATAATTTCGCACATTGGATATACTTAGGGGAGTGCAAACCTGAAGAAAGCACAAAATGACCCTCAATAAGTGCGTTAGTTTTTTTTAAAATATTTAAAGATTTTTCGTGTGAAAGCATTACGTTCCTTTAGCCAGTTATCCTCGTGTCTAATGATTTTAAATTTTATCTCCTTTTGTTTTAACTCACTGATAAAATTTGTAAAGTTCTTCAAGTCTCTTATAATTAAATTAAATTTAAAATTAATATATTCTTTAGACTTTTCTTTCATTTCAACGCTGGAGATATTTAGGCTATGTTCGCCAAGTAAAGTTGTAATTTCTCCTAGTTTTCCAGGTTTATCAGGTAAAGAAATCCATAGAGTAGTATTATATTTTTTAATTCTTTGGGCTTTCTCTTCTCCTTTTTTATACCAATATTTTCTAATTGCTGATCTTGCTTTTCCAGTTTTTGTAATAGGAATCCAGTGCAATGAAGGTGACTTATTTTTAGAAGTAATAATATCCACAACATCTCCATTATAAAGTATACTTTGTAGCTCGCTTTCATTACCATTAATCTTACAAGCTATAGTGCTATTACCAATTTTGGTATGTACGGCATACGCAAAATCAATTGGTGTTGCGTCTTTTGGTAATTTAATTACAGACCCTTTTGGAGTGAAGCAAAAGACATTTTCCTGGAACATTTGTAGTTTGGTGTACTCATAGGAGTGTTCAGGGTTTTCATTCTTATCGATAATCTCAACTAAGTCAGCAAGCCAGTCATATTCCTTCCAAGTTAAGGAGTTAAATTTTTCAGAAGATTTATACTTCCAGTGAGAGGCAATACCTCTTTCTGCATATTCGTGCATTTGCATCGTTCTAAGTTGTATTTCAATTGGTCTTCTATTGGGTCCTATAATTGAAGTATGTAATGATTGGTATTTATTAATTTTAGGGGATGAAATATAATCTTTGAATTTTCCTGGTATACAATTCCATTCTTTATGAAATATACCAAGAGCCTTGTAGCAGTCTTCAACACTATCGAGTATTATTCTAAAACCAATAATGTCTGAAATTTGTTCTAGTGATATTCTTTTTTTTTGAACTTTTCTCCAAATAGAAAATGGTGTTTTTTCTCTACCAATAATTTCAGCATTTATTTTGTGTTCATTTAACAATCCACTGAATTGTAAAGAAATTGAATTAAAACTATTTACTTTATCTTCCTTAATTTCATCTAATCTATTTTTTATAAGTTTTCTCGCATTATTATTTAGAACCTGAAAAGATAAATCCTCTAGCTCATCTCTAATTCTATGCATCCCCATTCTGTCTGCTAAGGGCGCATAAATTTCCATAGTTTCTTTTGCAATACGTTCTTTTTTTTCAATTTTTGAAATTGCTTCAATTGTTCTCATGTTGTGAAGTCGATCAGCAATTTTAACAAGTAGTACCCTAATATCTTTTGAGGTTGCTAAAATTAGTTTTCTAAAATTTTCTGCTTTTGATGTTGATGTAGCCTGATTTTCAAAGACTGATATTTTTGTTACACCATCGACTAAGTCTGCAACTTCTTGTCCAAATTCATTCTTTATAGTCTCGTAAGTAGCGTGTGTATCTTCAATGGTATCATGAAGTAATCCTGTTGCTATCGTTGCGCTATCTAACTTTAGCTCTGTTAATATATTTGCTACAGCAATCGGGTGAATTGAATATGGGTCACCAGAATCACGTTTTTGATTTTCGTGTGCTTTAACAGCAAAATTATAAGCTTTATTTAACTTTTCAGGATTTAAAAATTTATTATATAATTTAACTTTATTTATTAATTCTTCAGAATTAAGCATGCTTCATTATAACATTAATTTATATTTGTTTAATAGATCTTAAGTCCTTAACTGGTAAGGAGTTTATCAAATTAACTATATTAATCTTAGATTTTGGATGTTTCCATGCCTTATCTACTTCAAATAAGGGCAGTAACACAAAACTTCTTGTACTCATTCTAGGGTGTGGCAAAATTAATTGGCTACTATTTTCATTTAATATCATTTTATTATAATCGATGATGTCAATATCACATGTTCTGGGTGAATTTTTTTTTAACCTAATCCTTCCTAATTTTAATTCAATGGAATTACAAATTTTTAACAATTCAAGTGGCGTTAAATTTGTTTTTATTTTAATAATAATATTTATATAATTTGGCATAGATGGATCTGGCCATGACACCGAAATATAATTAGATGAAGACTTTAAAATTTTAATCTTATATTTTTCTAATTCAAATTTAGTTATTTCAATATTGTTAATTTTATTTCCTAAATTTGACCCAATAGCTAAATATGCAAGATTAACTAGATTTTCTGATATGTCTTGCTTTTTCACGATTCCAATCTCTATTTTTTTTAGTGGCTCTTTTATCAAATTGTTTTTTACCTTTGGCAACTGCTATTTCAATCTTAGCTTTACCTTTTTTGAAATACATTTTTGTTGGAACAAGTGTTAAACCGTCTCTCTGCATTTTTCCAATTAATTTATTAATTTCTTTTCTATTTAACAAAAGTTTTCTCTCATCCATTGGGTTGTGATTTGAGTAACTAGCTTGTTTAAAAGCCGCTATATGAGAATTAATCAAAACTATTTCGCCTTCTTTTTCCACAGCATATGAATCTGCTATATTAACCTTACCATCTCTTATTGATTTTATCTCAGATCCTTTGAGTACAATTCCAGCCTCTATTAATTCTTCAAAAAAATAGTTAAAACTTGCTTTTCTATTTAAGCAAATAATCTTTAAACCAGGATTGGCTTTTTTAATCATTAAAGTAGACTTGCTGATACCAAAGCTTTTTTAACAGCTTTCTTAGTTGGATCCGTGACCACGACCAATGGAAGTCTAACATCCTCTTCGCATAACCCTAAAAGTTTTGCAGCAAATTTAACTGGACTAGGATTGCTTTCAATAAACATTGAATTATGAATTGGTTGAAGTATCTTATCTAACCTAGCTGCTTCTAGTTTACCTTGATCAGAATCTGTTTTGGACGCTTTTTGAAAATCAGAACAAAGTTTTGGGGCAATATTTGCTGTTACGCTAATAGCTCCCACACCACCTCTTTTATTAAATTCTAAAGCGTTATCATCATTACCTGTAAGTTGGATAAAATCATTACCCAATTTACTTCTTTGCTGATCAACTCTATTTAGGTCTCCAGTAGCATCTTTAACACCAACAATATTTTTTAGCTCAAATAACCTAGCCATTGTATCAACCGTCATATCAATGACTGATCGACCTGGAATATTGTAAATTAGTATAGGTATTCCACATTTGTCATTAATTGCTTTATAGTGTTGGTACAAACCTTCTTGAGTTGGTTTATTATAATAAGGAGTAACAACTAAGGCGGCATTAGCGCCTACTTTTTCAGCATGTGTAGTAAGTGAGATAGCTTCTTTGGTAGAGTTAGAGCCAGTACCAGCTATTACTATATTTTTTCCATTACTTTCTTTAATGCATAATTCAATAACTTTTTGATGTTCATCATGGCTTAAAGTTGGGGATTCTCCAGTAGTCCCAGCAGGAACTAAGCCATTAGTGCCATTGCTAATCTGAAAATGGATGAGCTTAATATAAGCATCTTCATCAAGCTTATCATTTTTAAATGGGGTTATTAAAGCAACATTTGATCCTTTGAACATAAATACTTATAACATAGTTTAGAGATTCATTTAGTAAATTTATGCTTAGAAAGATTTTTTTTTTTATAAAGTCATTATTATTAAGTTCAATAATAATAGGAAATTTATATGCAGTAGAGGTATCAATAATCCCTTTAAAAAAACCTACTTTAAGCAAAGAATCACAGAGTCAAAAGATATTACAAGGTATTCTAAAGCCCAAATCTAAACCCTCTAAAAGAGTAGAAAAAATTGAAACCAAGGTTGTTAAAAAAGAAGTAAAAAAAAATAATTTTTTAATTCCAAAAAGCAAACCACTAGTTGTTAAAAATATAAAATCTACAGTCAAAGCTCAGTCAAAATATTACAGCCAAAAAGACTATAGTATTGCTAAAAAATCTATTTTGGCCATGGAAAAAAGGCAATGGTCGACTGCTTTATCTGTTTCTAAAAAAGCCAAAGATAAATCTATACATAATTTTATTACTTGGAGGCACTTGTTGACTACAGGTAATCAGGCTAGTTTTTATGATTATTTAGCATTTATTAAAAATAATGAAAATTATCCTAGGATTAATAGAATTCGTTACTTGGCTGAACACAAACTGTCTACTAATAAAATTTCACCAAAAAAAATAATAAATTGGTTTGAGACTAGTCAACCTTTAAGTGGTTATGGAAAATTAATACTTGGAGAAAGTTTTATTCAAACTGGCGATATTAAAAAAGGAACATCTTTAATTAAAGATGGCTGGATAACAGCAGATCTAAATAGATCTAATATGAAATTTTTTAGAAAAAAATATAAGAAATATTTAAATGCAGATGACTATATCAAAAGAGCAGATTATTTAGCTTGGGAAGGTAAATCTTGGGATTTAAAAAGAATGCTAAGATATTTACCTAAAGACTATGAGTTGCTTTATACAGCAAGACAAATTTTAATGAGCAAATCTTATGGTGTGGATAATGCTATAAAGAATGTTCCGTCAAAACTTAAAAATGATGCTGGGTTAAATTATGATCGACTTAAATGGAGAAGAAAAAGAGGAAGAGTTGATGATTCCTTGGAGATTATTTTTAAAGTTAAAAATAATAAAGATTATTTAGTTAGACCAGATAAATGGTGGACCGAAAGAGCAATTATGGCAAGGGCTCTTATTTACAAGAAGAAATATGAGTCTGCCTACAAAGTGGCGAGCAAACATACTCTTGATAAAAGCCCAGAATTTGCTGAAGCTGAATGGATGAGTGGGTGGATTGCTTTAAGTTTTTTGAATGATCCTATTTTAGCAATAGATCATTTCAACAATTTCTATCAAAACGTAGGTTACCCTATAAGTTTATCTAGGGGAGCCTACTGGCTTGGAAGATCATATGAAAAAATTGGTGATAAAAAACAATCTCAACAATGGTATGAGGAAGCAACTAAGTATTTAACAACATATTATGGTCAATTAGCTCACTTAAAAATTAAACCTAATGAAAAATTTGAACTTGAAGAACAGCAAAAAATTACAGATGAGTATAGAAAATACTTTTATAAAAATGATTTAGTAAAAATAGTTCATCTTTTAGATGAATTGAATAAAGACAAGTATACAAAAAATATTTTAAAACATATTGCTAACGAAAATGTTGATAGTGGTAGTGAGATTTTAGCTGCAGAGTTAGCATCCAATATATCAAGATATGATTTTGCAATACAAATTTCAAAATTAGCCTCATATGAGAAAAGATTTCATAATAACTTTAACTATCCAATAATAAGCACACCTAAATACGTAAATGGCAGAAAAATACCTGAGGCAGCATTTATACTTTCACTAATTAGACAAGAAAGTGAATTTGATATGACAGCCAATAGTCATGCGGGTGCACAAGGTTTAATGCAATTGATGCCCTACACTGCAAAGCTAGTTTCTAAACAAGCAAAGCTTCCTTATTCTAAATCAAGATTAACATCAGACCCCGAATATAATATAAACCTTGGATCTCATTATATAGCAGGTCTAATCTTACAATATGATGGCGCCTACCCATTTGCCACAGCAGCTTATAATGCGGGTCCAAAAAGAGTTAAATACTGGAAAAAAATAAATAAAAATCCTCAAAAAAATCAAGTTGATTTTGTAGATTGGGTTGAGCTAATTAAATTTAAAGAAACACGAAACTATGTTCAGCGTGTCATGGAAAACTATAATGTTTATAGGTATATCTTAGAGAAAAAACCTATAAAAATGAAAGACTTCTTTAAAAATCATCCTTTATATTAATGGCGGAAGAGGTGGGATTCGAACCCACGGTAGGGTTGCCCCTACGGCAATTTAGCAAACTACTGGTTTAAGCCTCTCACCCACTCTTCCACTCGCACTAGGATATAACCGATTGTATTGAATTTTCAATATTTATAAAGTAATTCTTGAATTATATTATGAAAAATAAGTATTCCATATTTGCTTTAATCAAAAATGCTTTTTCTTACCATGAGAATTGGCAAAAAGCTTGGAAAGACCCTGCTCCAAAAAAAGAGTATGACGCAGTAATAATTGGTGGTGGCGGTCATGGTCTAGCTACAGCTTACTATTTGGCAAAAAAACACAATATGAAAAATATTGCTGTTATTGAGAAAGGTTGGATTGGTAGTGGTAACACTGGAAGAAATACTACCATTATAAGATCAAATTATTTATGGGATGCAAGTGCTGGGCTTTACGATCATGCATTAAAACTATGGGAAGGTTTATCTCAAGAAATAAATTACAATGTAATGTTTAGTCAAAGAGGAGTGATGAACCTTGCTCATAATTTACAAGACATCAGAGATTTAAAAAGAAGAACTCATGCTAATAGATTGAATGGGATTGATGCTGTTTATTTAAGTACAGCAGAAGTAAAAAAATTTTGTCCAATTATTAATACATCGCCCAATATTCGATACCCAGTTTTAGGTGGAACCCTACAAAGAAGAGCCGGAACAGCAAGACATGATGCCGTTGCATGGGGATATGCACGTGGTGCTGATGAAATGGGTGTAGATATAATTCAAAATTGTGAAGTTAAAGGTATTAAACGTAATGGTGATGAAGTTGAAGGAATAGAGACAACTAAAGGATTTATTAAAACTAAAAAAGTTGGAGTAGTTGCTGCAGGTCACTCAAGTGTACTAGCTAATATGGCTGGCTTAAGACTACCTTTAGAAAGTAAACCACTTCAAGCACTGGTCTCCGAGCCTGTTAAACCAATTATTGATACAGTTGTTATGTCAAATGCAGTTCATGCCTATGTTAGTCAATCGGACAAGGGTGAACTTGTAATAGGTGCTGGTACTGATGATTATGTTTCTTATTCTCAAAAAGGAAGTCACGATATTGTTGAAGGAACCTTAAACGCAATTTTAGAGCTCTACCCAATTTTTAGTCGAATGCGAATGCTTAGACAATGGGGTGGTATCGTAGATATTTGTCCAGACGCAAGTCCTATTATCAGTAAAACAACAGTAAAAGGTTTATACTTTAATTGTGGTTGGGGGACGGGTGGATTTAAAGCAACACCTGGTTCGGGAGATTTATTTGCTCATACTATAGCAAACGATGAACCACATAAACTTAATGCTGCTTTCAATTTAAATAGGTTTGTTAGTGGTGACCTTGTTGATGAGCATGGTGCAGCGGCGGTAGCACATTAATGTTTTTAATTACTTGTCCTTATTGTGGTGAACGTGAGCAAAGTGAATTTAAAGCTGGAGGTGAAGCTCACATAGAAAGACCAAAACAACCTACAGAATTAAGTGATGGTGAGTGGGCAGAATATCTGTTTATGAGAAAAAATATTAAAGGTATTCAATTAGAAAGATGGAACCACGCACATGGTTGCAGAAAATGGTTTAATGCTGTTAGAGATACTAACAATGACAAAATAAAAAAAATTTATAAAATGGGTGAAAAACCACCAACCATTTAATCCTATGTCAAAAAATTTAAGAGTAAAAACTAGTAAGTTTATTGATGAAACAACAAAGGTTTCGTTTAAATTTAATGGGAAAACTTACTATGGTTTTAAAGGTGATACCTTGGCGTCTGCTCTATTATCTAATGATATTCATTTAGTTGGAAGAAGCTTTAAATATCACAGACCAAGAGGTATAATGACAGCTGGCTCTGAAGAGCCTAATGCAATAGTTCAAACAAACCATAATACAGCTTTAACCGAACCAAATGTCAGAGCAACAGAGATTGAGATCTATGAAGGTTTAGAAGCTTCCAGTCAGAACTGTTGGCCTAGTGTGAATTTTGATATTGGAGGAATAAATAACTTTCTATCCCCTCTTTTGCCAGCTGGATTTTACTACAAAACATTTATGTGGCCAGCAAGTTTCTGGGAAAAATACGAGTATGTTATAAGACACTCTGCTGGGCTTGGAAAATCTCCCACAGAACCAGATCCAGATATCTACGATCACAGATACATTCACTGTGATGTACTTGTGATAGGCGCTGGTATTACAGGGATTATGGCAGCAAAGACAGCTGCTAAAAATAATTTAAAAACTTTATTACTTGATGAAAAAACTGAACTTGGGGGCTCTACAATTTATCAGGATTCAGATCATGTAAAAATTAATGATCAAAGCTCATCTAGTTGGTTGGAAAATGAAATAACTGAATTAGAAAAATTAGATAATTTAGAAATTAAAACAAGAACAAGTGTTGCCGCATATCATGGTTACAATTATTTACTAGCAAGAGAAAATTTAACAGATCATTTATCAAATAATGATGCCCAAAATAAAGTTAGACAAAGATTATTAAAAATTAGAGCAAAAAAAGTTATTGTTGCAACTGGTTCATTGGAACGACCAATGGTGTTCAATAACAATGATAGACCGGGTATTATGTTGTCTTCTGCTGTTAAAAAATATGCAGACTATTATGGTGTTGCAACAGGTCAGAAAAATATTTTCTTCACTAATAATGATACAGCTTATGAAAGTGCAATTTCTTTAAATAATAAAGGCATCAATGTTAAGGCAATAGTTGATATAAGAGAAAACCCTAATTCAGAATTTACTAAAAGAGCTGAAAATTTGGGCATAAAGATTTATAGAAATTATACCATTG
Source organism: uncultured Candidatus Pelagibacter sp. (assembly GCA_905612385.1). Next base: position 30,537 of record CAJQRR010000018.1, on the reverse strand, counting down.
TTAACACTCATGGTTATAAAAAATTAAATAAAATCTCAATTATGGAATTATCTAAAGATGGTCAGTCTTTTGCTAACTCTAATATAATCACACTAGATTGTGATTGTTTGGGAATGGCTGGTGGATGGACTCCTGCTGTTCATCTATTCACTCAATCAGGTGGCAAATTGAAATTTAGAGATGAAGATCAAGTTTTTATACCCAATAAATACCCCTCAGATCAAATAAGTGTTGGCTCATGTAATGGGGATTTTGAATTAGATGAAATTATTAATAATACCTCAAAAAGCTTAAAGAAATTTTTAAATATTAACGGAACTGATTTTGATAATTTGGATGTGCAATGTCCTAAAGATAAAGAGATAAGAAATATTTGGTTACTCCCTTCTAATAAAGTTCTAGGGAAAACAAAACCTTTTGTTGATTATCAGAATGATGCAACAGCTAAAGATATTAAGCTTGCACTAAGAGAAGGTTTTAAATCTATCGAACATGTTAAGCGTTACACAACAACTGGGATGGGTACTGACCAAGGTAAACTTGGTAATATGCATGCACTCGGAATTATTGCTGATACAGCTGGCATTAAAGTTGGAGAGCTTGGCACAACTACCTTTAGACCTCCTTATACACCACTAACCTTTGGTACAATGGTTGGTCGAAATGTTGGTGAATATTTTGATGCATTTAGAAGAACACCCATGAATGATTGGCATATTGAAAATAAAGCTGAATTTGAAAATGTCGGACAGTGGAAAAGAGCTTGGTACTACCCAAAAAATGATGAGACAATGCACGATACAGTTCAAAGAGAAAGTAAAGCTGCAAGAGATAGTGCTGGTATTTTAGATGCTTCGACACTTGGTAAAATTGACATTCAAGGAACTGATGCTTCAGAATTTTTAAATAGAGTTTACACTAATGCTTGGTCAAAACTTGCTATTGGTAAATGCAGGTATGGCTTGATGCTTAATGAAGATGGTATGGTTTATGATGATGGTGTAACAACGCGTCTTGACGAAAATCACTATATTATGACAACGACTACTGGTGGTGCTGCAAATGTATTAAGTAAGCTTGAAGATTATCTTCAAACTGAATGGCCAGAATTAGATGTGTACTTATCATCAGTTACCGATCATTATGCAACAGCAAGTGTTTGTGGTCCTAACAGCAAAAAAATATTAAATAAAATAATTCCAGATTTAGATTTATCTGATGAAAACTTTCCTCACATGTCTTTTAAAGATGCAAAAATTGATAATATTAAATGTAGAGTGATGAGAATTAGTTTCACAGGTGAACATAGTTATGAAATTAATGTTCAGGCAAATTTTGGTAAATCTCTTTGGAAAAAATGTATGGAAGCTGGGCAAGAATATAAAATTACGCCCTATGGAACTGAAACAATGCACTTATTAAGAGCTGAAAAAGGATTTATTATCGTTGGTCAAGATACAGACGGAACAATGACTCCTATTGACTTACAGATGGACTGGATTGTAAGCAAAAAGAAATATGATTTTATTGGAAAACGATCACTTTATAGATCAGATACGATGAAGGAAGACCGCAAACAGCTGGTTGGTTTAATAACCGATAATCCAAGTGAAGTTTTAGAAGAAGGTGCACAGATAGTTGCAAATATCAATATAACACCTGTTGAAATGCTTGGTCATGTTACATCAAGTTATTACAGCCCAAATTTAAATAAATCTATTGCACTTGCTGTTGTTAGGAATGGAAAAAATATGATGGGTCAAAAATTAATTATTGCAATGGAAAGTAAGAATATTAACGTGACTATTGTTGATCCAGTTTTTTTTGACAAAGAAAATGTGAGGTTAAATGCTTAATTACAACACATCCATCAAACAAGATAAAATATACTCAGATTTAGAGATAAAAGAGATCAAGCCAATTATGAAATTAATTATAAGAGGCAAAACAAAAGATTTTATTACCGCTATTGGAAAAAATTTGAATATGATCTTACCAATTGAAGCTAACACATCTACAGCTGGTGAAGCTTTAACAGCTTTATGGTTAAGTCCAGATGAATGGATGTTAATTTCAAACAAAACTATAAGTGAAGAAACTAATACTTACGAAGTTGAAGATAATTTGATTAAAGATATCTCAAAAACTAAATTGGGTGCCATTACAGATGTCAGTGATCAATTCGTAATGATTAATATAAAAGGAAACAAAGTTTTTGATTTATTTGCAACAGGATCACCATTTAATTTTAATGAATTTAAGAATAAAAAAGGATCTGTTGTTCAAACTATACTGTCTCATATTGATGTAATTATACATCTTACGGAAATAAATAACGTAAACTTATTTGTTAGACGCTCTTTTTCTGAGCATTTACACTCGTGGCTAAATGACAGTGCGTCAAGGTTATAGACTTAATTTTTCTTAAATTTTTGTTATATGATGGTATATGAAAAAACTACTTTTAGTGGTGCTATTAGCACTTTTACCCTTCTCTATTAACGCAGAATCTCAACTTAATAAAATTTTATCATCTGGTGAGTTAAAAGTTGGAACTACAGGTGACTGGGACCCAATGAGTATGAAAGATCCAGCTACAAACAAATATGTTGGTTTTGACATTGATGTCATGCAAGAATTAGCAAAGGATATGGGAGTTGAAGTTACTTTTATACCTACGGAATGGAAAACAATAGTTTCAGGAATAACTTCTGGAAGATATGATGTTTCAACAAGTGTTACTAAAACAGCAAAAAGAGCTTTAGTTGCTGGATTTACAAATTCTTATTACAAATATGGAACAGTTCCATTAGTGTTAAAAAAGAACCTTAAAAAATTTCCGACGTGGGAATCTTTAAATAATGAAAAAGTTACAATTGCAACTACTCTTGGAACCTCTCAAGAAGCCAAAGCAAAAGAATTTTTTCCAAAATCAAAATTAAAATCAATTGAGTCTCCTGCTAGAGATTTTCAAGAAGTTTTATCTGGAAGAGCTGATGGTCACATTACAAGCTCAACAGAAGCAAACAAACTTGTTATTAAGTACCCTCAATTAGCAATTGTAAAAGATGGTGGTAAAAATCCAGCTGTATTAGCTATGATGGTTGATCAAAAAGATCAAGTTTGGATTAACTATGTTAATCAGTGGATTGAAGTGAAAAAAGCTTCAGGCTTCTTTGAAAGCTTGCTTAAAAAGTACAACTTAAAAAGCTTATAATTTTCAATTTAGATATTTAAGGGTATAATTTAATTAGTGAAAAAACTAATTTTACTATTACCCTTAATATTAACATCATGTGGGTCTGCTGAACATGAGTGGGCATGGTATATACTTTCTCCAAACAAGGTTAATGGCTTAACTAACTTAAAATTTCTTTTAAGTGGAATGGGTATAACAATCTACATTTCTGTAATTTCAATTATAATATCAATGTTTCTTGGATTTGTGGTTGCAATACCTTCTTTAGCTAAGAATAAATTTTTAACTTATATAAATATTGGATACGTTGAAATTGTAAGAGCTATACCATTATTAGTTTTAATTTTGTGGGTTTACTACGGGCTTCCTATAATGACAGGATTAAGCTTTAGTCCATTTGTTTCAGGTATTATTGCATTAGCAATAAGTGAAAGTGCTTTTCAAGCAGAAATTTTTAGAGCAGGTATAAACTCAATTAAAAAATCACAGTGGGAAGCTGGCTCATCATTAGGTTTAACTTTTTATAAAAGATTGAGATTGGTAATACTTCCACAAGCTATTAAAAATATTTTACCTGCATTAGGTAACCAGTTTGTATATGTTTTAAAGATGTCTTCATTAGTCTCAATTATAGGTATTGGTGACTTAACAAGAAAGGCTAATGAATTAGTTGTTTCAACATACAGACCATTAGAAATTTATACATTCTTAATTTTAGAATATTTAATTTTGATATTAATTGTTTCATTTTTTGTAAGAAAATTAGAGAAAAAACTTAGAATAGATGGCAATAATTAATGAGACTATTAGACAATACAGATTATGATATCGACCTTAATGATGGTGTTATTATCTTTAAAAATATGAATACTACACTTGATTTTGTTAGATATAACGCTGAAGCAGAAGTGGAATATATATTTGTTAATCCTATGTTTAGATGTCAAGGACTTGCTAAAAAGCTATTAAATATTGTTGAGCAAAAAACTAAAATCAAACCTACACCCCAAGACCCAGTCAGTCTTTTAGGTGAAAAACTATTTAAAACTAAAAAAGAAAAAATTAATTAGAATTTCAAGGCGCCAGTTAAAAGAACACCCAAAAACACTCTTCAGCTTCACCTTATTTATATTTTTGATGCATGTCTGATTAATTTGACAGATAATTAGGTCGTAATTTAGTTAAAATATTAGATTTAATTTTTTACTTATCATACACGTACCTTGATCTTTAGAAATTTGCAAATCTTCAGTATCTGGCGAACTTGGCGCAGTCATACTAAGAGTTTGTATCACATCTAAATTTACTCTGTCTATTTCGTATTTTATCATTACAAAAACACCTCGGCTCTTTTTTATTTTAGCTAAAACAAATTTTACAGATTTAGCTGAAAAGTAAGCATCAACAACTTTGTCTTTATAAGTTGCATTTCTATGCTTTTCATCTAGCAATACAAGAAAAGGTTTGTCTTCATTTTCTAATGTGCAGATCAAACTTGTTGTTTTAGAATAAGCGTTTCCAATCAACAAAAAACTTAAAATTATAGTATATAAAATTTTTTTCATAAAAAATCATACTAACATAAAAAACTCACACGTAACAAACTCATAATTCATTTCAAACTTCTATTTTTTGTTAAATTAACTTTGTTGCAAAATAAGGATTATAGAGACGCGTTCTAGGTACCAGGTAATAAAACGCTCTGTTATTTTAATTTTTTCTAGCTTTTCTGTAATCCCAAGGATAATCAAACTCCATAGACCACATTCCTATTTTATTGATTCTTGCGTAATCCTCATCTGGTACAAACTTTTTTGAATACTTTCTGTAGGCAAATGCATAGCCACTTCTAACTAGATAGCGTGATAGACTATCATTATTAATAAAACATTCAGCTAGTGTTCTTTTATATTGATCTTTTCCTTCGCTAATACATTCAACATTACTATTTCCAATTTTATCAATAAGGATTACTTTTGCTGTAACACCACAAGGATCTTTAATGCCTTCTTTAAGGCAAGTTTGTTTTAATTCAGGTGTATCTATTCCAGTAAATCTAATTTTTTCTCCATTAAGATGAATTGTGTCACCATCTACAACTCTAAGATCTTGTGATTTGACTTGATTAAAAATTAAGAAAAATATTAGTGAAGAGATACTAATAACTAAAATGATTTTTTTTTTGTTTAAAAACATTATTTAAAAAGTATCCAATGAATATAATTACTACAATACCTATAAACCAATTGGTTACCATTATAGTGTAGAATATATCTGAGTAATCCCCACCTCTGATATTAATTATATACCAAAGAGACAAGAAAGGTAACGCTGATAACCTTAAAACACTTAAATAAAGACTATAGATAGGTTTCTTAACAGCTTGGAATACAGCTGTAGTTATAAAAAACACAGGATAAACAGGCGCAATTAATGCAGCTATTCTTAAATATATAGCACCATGGAATATAGCTTCTTGGTTATCTGTAAATTGAGAAACAAAAAACTCTGCACCAAAAAATAATATAACACCTGCTATAGCCATAAAAGATGATCCGAATAATAGAGCTTTAGAATATAATTCTCTTATACGATCATAATTCTTAGCACCAAAATTTTGGCCACCAATAGAAAGTACTGCAGTGTTCAATCCAATAACTGGTAATAAAAAAACTTGCTCCACTCTTAAGGCTGCACCATAACCAGCTGTTGCAAGATCACCAAATTGACCAATAAAATATAAAATATTAAAAATACCTACACCAATAAACAGCATGCTAATCATAATAGGTACTGCTTGCGTGAACAATTCTTTTAATAATATTAATTTAGGAATAAAGCATTTAATTGATAAATACTTTCTCAATTTACATGCGTAGATTTTATACGCTAAATAAAAAGTACCTACGGACTGTGCAATTACAGTTGCTATAGCAAGGCCACTTATACCATAAGCTGGAACAATTCCGTATCCCCAGATAAATAATGGATTTAAAAATATGTTTAAAAAGAAGCTAAATATTAAAACATTTCTATAACTTTTAGTATCTCCTTGAGCATTCAAGGCTCCATTTAAAGAGATTTGAATCATTACAATGAAAGTACCATAAAAAATTATATCTAAATATTCTCTTGTTAAGGCTATACTAGTTGCATCAGAACCCATTACTGTTAGAAGAAAATTAGATGCATTTAATCCAAACAAGGTGACAACAACAGAAATAATCAGTGCAAAGATTACAGATTGAGCGATTAATAATGATGCTTTATTATCTTGTTTTGCACCTAATAAATTACCAATACATGAGTTTGTTGCAGCACCAATACCAACACCAACAGCAATTATTACAAAATATATAGGAAATGATTTGGCGATTGCACCTATAGCTTCAGCAGAAATTCTACCGGCAAACCAAGTATCAACTAGATTGTAAAATGTTTGAAATAAAGAACCAACACTAGCTGGAATTGTTACTTTTCTAAGTAGTTCCCAAATGGGATCTTTGGTTAATTTTAATACTTTAGACAATTATTTTTCCTATTTGAATTCTTTTTGAAATATATGCTTTGATCCACTCTTTTTAGCAAGGGTTATCTGTTTTTGCCTCATGCGGAACCTACCCTTTTGAACTTCTGTTAAATTATCATGACAATTAGTGCATGAAACACCTTCTTCATATTTGTTAGATTTCTTATCCTTAGGTGAAACAGGCTTTCTGCAACCACTACATATTGAATAAGTACCGATTATTAAACCGTGTTTAACAGTGATTCTGTTATCAAAAACAAAGCATTCACCACTCCATAAACTCTCATTTTTATTGATATTCATTAAGTAGTTAAGAATTCCACCTTTTAATTGAAAAACATTTTTAAAACCTTTTTTCTCTAAAAAAACAGAAGCTTTTTCACATCTAATTCCACCAGTGCAAAACATAGCAATGGGTTTTTTCTTATCAAGTTTATTTAAATATTTTGGAAATTCTCTAAAATTAACTACGTCAGGGTTAACTGATTTTTTAAAAGTACCAACCTCATATTCAAATGGTTTTCTTGAATCTAGTACCAATGTTTCTTCATCAGCAATAAGTTTATTCCATTTTTTTGGATCTACATGGTTATCTTTTTTATTTTTTGAGGATAAAGTAAGGCCCATTGGAACAACTTCTTTTTTAATTTTAACTTTTACTTTGTGAAATGGTTGAAATTTACTTTTAGAGGAATTTTCACTATCAAACTTTTTAAAGTCTAATATTTTTCTAATCTTAGTGATTGCTGCTTTAAGATCTAAAGGCTTACCAGATATTGTTGCATTAAGACCCTCACTAGCAATAATAACAGTTCCTCTAATATTCTTCTTAACTAAAAAATCCTGAAGTAAAATTTTATTTTTCTTTAGTGAGTTAAGTTTTTTAAATTTATAAAAACCAAATATTTCAAACATTATAAAAGTCTACAAACGGTCATGCCATCACCCAAAGGTACTATAATTTGTTCCACTCTTTTATCATGTGCAACTTGGGCATTAAACTCTCTGATATTTAATGTAAATTTATCAATGTTAGCTTCATCTGCAACTTCACCATGCCATAGAACATTATCAATAATAACTAAGCCATTTTTATCTAATAATTTTAATGATCTTTCATAATATTCTTTGTAATTCATTTTATCTGCATCAATAAAAATCATATCAAATTTATCATTTTTTAATTCTTCTAAACTTTTAAGAGCTGGTTTTATTATTGTCTTAATTTTATGATCTTGATTGGCTTTTTTAAAAAAATTTATTGCAACTCTGTTTGTCTCTTCATTTTTATCTAGTGTTACAAGTTTACCATCATCAGGTAATGCTAGGGATATTGATAATGCACTTAAACCGGTAAAGGTTCCAACCTCCAGTACATTTTTAATATTAGAAATTTTGATGATTAAATGTAGAAAATGACATTGGGATGTAGCTACTTGCATTCTCTTAACGTCACCAAGTGTATTATTATAATCAATTATTTCTTGCTGAACTGGGTTTAGCTTTAAACTAAAATTATCTATATATTTTTGAAGTTTTTCAGTAATTTTAAGGTTCTTACCCATGATATTAAAGTTTCTTCTTCAATATCTCGTTTATTAGTTGAGGGTTAGCTTTGCCATTTGAAGCTTTCATGGCCTGTCCAACAAAGAAACCAAATAGCTTTTCTTTTCCCTGTTTGTATTCAATAGCTTTCTCTCTGTTATCGTTGATTATTTTATCAATTAAAGTCTCTAATGCTTTAGGGTCACTTTCTTGTTTTAAGCCTTTTTCTTCAACAATTATTTGAGGATCTTTGTCACCATCCATCATTAATTCAAATATCGTTTTAGCTATTTTTCCAGAAATTGTACCATTCTTAATTAGATTGATTAATTTTGCTAAATTTTTTGCACTTATAGGGCTTTGAGATATTTCCAAATTTTTATTATTTAAAACAGCAAACAACTCACCTGTAATCCAGTTAACGGCTAACTTTATATCTAAGTTCTTACCCATCTTTGCAACTACCTCTTCAAAATATTTTGCCGTATCAATATCTGATACTAAAATTGTTGCTTCATAAGGAGACACTTTAAATTTATCAATAAATCTTTTCTTTTTTTCATCTGGTAGTTCTGGAATATCTAATTTAAGTTTTTCAATAAACTCGTCTGTTACCTCTAATGGCAATAAATCTGGATCTGGGAAATATCTATAATCATGAGCATCTTCTTTGGATCTCATGGATCTTGTTTCATTTTTTTTAGTGTCAAACAATCTTGTTTCTTGGTCAATCGTTTTACCCTCTTCAATTAAATCAACTTGTCTATTAGCTTCATAATCAATAGCCATTTGCATAAATTTAATTGAGTTTACGTTTTTAATCTCACAGCGTGTTCCAAGTACATCAGAGCCCTTAATACGAACTGAAATATTGACATCTGCTCTTAAAGAACCTTCTTGCATATTCCCATCACAAGTTCCCAAATATCTCATAATAGATCTAAGTTTTTTTACATAAGCGCTGACTTCATCAGGAGTTCTCATGTCAGGTTTACTAACAATTTCCATTAAAGCTACACCCGATCTATTTAAATCAACTAATGTATTTTGTGGATCCATATCATGAATACTTTTTCCAGCATCTTGCTCTAAATGTAATCTTTCAATACCAACTTTTTTAGGGCCGTTTTCCATATCAAGTATAACAGTACCCTCTCCTACTATTGGAAATTTAAATTGTGAAATTTGATAACCTTGAGGAAGGTCTGCATAAAAATAGTTTTTTCTATCAAACACAGATCTTTTATTTATTTGTGCTTTTAAACCTATGCCAGTTTTGATTGCTTGTTTTACACAATACTCATTAATTACTGGAAGCATTCCAGGAAAAGCAGCATCGACCAAACTAACTTGAGTATTAGGTTCTGCGCCAAAAGTTGTTGATGAAGATGAAAATAATTTTGAGTTTGACGTAACTTGTGCATGGACTTCAAGACCAATTACTACTTCATAAACATTATTATATCTTTCGATTAAATATTCTGAACTATCTTTTGTCATTTATTTAATCCACCAGTCAGTAATTTTATTTTTAAATTCAATTTTTTCTTCCATTGCATAAGCAATGTTTAAAATATTTTGTTCATCAAAAGCTTTACCAATGACTTGTAAGCCTAATGGGTAACCCTTGGCATCTACACCAGCTGGTATAGAAATAGCTGGTAATCCTGCTAAGTTCACAGGGACTGTAAATATATCATTTAAATACATAGAAACTGGATCATTAGTTTTTTCACCAATTTTAAATGCCGCACTTGGCGTCGACGGAGTTAATATTGCATCAACTTTTTTATAAGCTTCATCAAAATCATTTTTAATTAGTTTTCTAACTTTTTGAGCTTTTATGTAATAAGCATCATAATAACCTGATGATAAGACATATGTACCAATCATTATTCTTCTTTGAACTTCTTCACCAAAACCTTCGGATCTAGTTTTTTCATACATATCAATTAAGTTTTCACCCTTTGATCTAAATCCATACTTAACACCGTCATATCTTGCTAGGTTCGAAGAAGCTTCAGCTGGCGCTACTATATAATATGCTGGTAATGCATAATTTGTATGAGGTAATGAAATTTCAATTATTTCTGCGCCACAATCTTTTGCATACTCAATTCCTTTGGTCCAAAGGTCTTCAATTTCTTTTGGCATTCCATCAACTCTATATTCTTTTGGAATTCCAATTTTCTTACCCTTAATATTATTTGTTAATTCTTTGCTATATGCATTTCTTTTAAAATCAATTGATGTTGAATCTTTTTCATCATATGTGCTGATAATTTCTTGAAGCAAAGCACAATCTTTTACATTTTTAGACATAGGTCCTGCTTGATCTAACGATGATGCAAAAGCAACAATACCATACCTTGAACAGCTACCATAAGTAGGCTTTAGACCTACTGTACCGGTAAATGAAGCAGGTTGTCTTATAGATCCACCTGTATCAGTTCCAATTGTAATAGGTGTTAAATTGGCTGCTAGGGCTGATGCTGACCCACCAGATGAACCACCTGGCACTAAATCTTTATCAATTGGGCTTTGTACACTTCCAAAAAAACTTGTTTCATTAGAAGATCCCATTGCAAACTCATCACAATTTAATTTACCAAGTAAAATTGCTCCTTCTTTCCAAATATTTTGAGTAACTGTCGACTCGTATGGTGGGATAAAATTATTTAGAATTTTACTACCCGCTGTTGTCTTTACTCCATTTGTGCAAAATAAATCTTTAACAGCCATTGGAATTCCTGGTAGCATTAAATCAAAGTTTGGTTTTTGATCGAAGGCTCTGGCTTTATCAAGTGCGTTAGAAAAATCTTCTGTAATATAAGCATTTAAATCTCTAGATTTTTCTCCTCTATCAATAAAGGCTTTAGTAGTTTCTTCTGATGAAATTTTTTTATCTTTAATACTTTTAACTAGATCAGTTAGAGTAAGTGAAGTGATGTCTGACATTATTCAACCACCCTGGGTACAACAAAAAAATCTTCATTTTCATCTGGAGAGTTTTTTAAAACTTGCTCTCTAATATTGCCACTTTTAACTTCATCTATTCTTAATTTTAATGTTGTTTCAGCAACAGAAGTTAAAGGTTCTACGTTATTGGTATCAAGTTCTTTCAATTTTTCAATAAAATCAAATATAGAGTTCATATCTCCAGCTAATTTTTTAGCTTTTTCATCATCAACTGAAATTCTCGATAATTTAGATATGTGCTTTATTGTTTTAAGATCAATTGTCATGTGGTAATTAAATATGTCGGCAAACTATCACTTAAGTATAAAATATACAATATGATCACAATTGAAGATTTTAAAATAAAACACTCAAATAAAGTACGATTTATTGGTTTAGATTTGGGGTCTAAAAGAATTGGTGTCTCCATTTGTGATGAGAAACAGTCAATTGCGACACCTTTTAAAACTATAAATAAAACAAATACTAATGAACTTATTGATCAACTTAATGTGATTATTAAAGAAAACAATATCGGTGGTATCATTATTGGTAATCCAGTAAATATGGATGGTTCACTTGGAAGGTCAGCTCAATCTGTTAACGACGTTGCATTAAATATTTCAAAATCTATTGATCTACCTGTAATTCTTTGGGATGAAAGGTTGTCAACAGTTGGAGCATTTAACCTATCAAGCTTATTAGATGTTAATGTTTCAAAAAGAGTTAAAACTATCGATCAAAATGCAGCAGCTTTTATATTGCAAGGAGCTATAGACTTTTTAAACAATTAATACTTGCCATAGGTATACTTAATAGTTATAGAGTTAGTTTTAATGGCAACCAAAACAAATAAAGCTATTAAAATATCTCAAAAACACCTCCTAGGTATACAAGATCTATCCATAAATGATGTTAATTTAATTTTAGATGAGGCTAAGACTTTTATTAAACTCAACCAAAGTAAAAATAAAAGATTGAATATCTTGGGTGGTAAAACTCAAATTAATTTATTTTTTGAACCTTCAACTAGAACACAAAGTTCATTTGAATTAGCTGGAAAAAGATTGGGTGCAGATGTTATGTCAATGAACATGGCGAACTCTGCGGTTAAGAAAGGTGAAACACTAATAGATACCGCAATGACTTTAAATGCAATGCATCCAGATATAATTGTAATTAGACATCAAGATTCAGGTGCATGTAATCTTTTATCTCAAAAAGTAAACTGCGCAGTGCTTAATGCTGGTGATGGAAGCCGTGAACACCCTACTCAAGCTTTATTAGATGCTTTAACAATTATAAATCGTAAAAAGAAAATTGAAGGTTTAAGAATTGCGATTTGTGGTGACATAACTCATTCACGTGTTGCAAGATCAAATATTTATCTTCTAAATATGTTAGGTGCAGAAGTTAACATTATTGCACCATCAAACTTAATGCCAAAAGAAATAGAGAAGTTTGGCGTTGATACATTTACAGATATGAAAAAAGGTCTGAAAGATTGTGATATTGTAATGATGCTAAGGTTACAAAATGAAAGGATGACTAGTTCTTTCTTGTCTTCTAATAGAGAATACTATGAATATTATGGACTAACTCCAGATAAGCTTGCTCATGCAAAAGATGATGCCTTGATTATGCATCCAGGTCCAATGAATAGAGGGATCGAAATTGATACAAAATTGGCAGATGACATTAACAGAAGCGTGATTAAGGAACAGGTTGAACTAGGTGTGGCAGTAAGAATGGCTTGTTTAAAAATATTTTGTGAATAAATGAAAAAACAATACTTTATAAATGCAAATATAATTGACCCTCATAATTCTATCAATGAGAACGGTGGATTAATTATTGGTGAAGATGGTTTAATTGAAGCTATTGGTAAAAAAGTAAATTCTAATAACATTCCTTCAAGAGAAAAGGTAATAGACTTAAATGGCAAATATATATTCCCAGGTCTTGTTGATATGCGTGTCTTTGCAGGCGAGCCTGGTTATGAATATAAAGAAAATTTTAGAACTCTAAGTAATGCAGCACTTGCAGGAGGTGTTACTTCAGTCGTTACTATGCCTAATACAGATCCAATTATAGATAACGTTTCAATAGTAGATTTTTTAAAAAGACGTGGAAGAGACAAATCTAAAATTAATGTTTTTCCAAGTGCCGCTCTTACAAAAAATATTGAAGGAACTACCATGACTGAATTTGGTCTACTTCAAAGTAGAGGAATAATTGGATTTACTGATGGGGTTAAAACAATTCAAAATACTAGACTGATGTCTCGTATAATGAACTCAGCTAAAGATTTGGGCACACTAATTATGCAGCATGCTGAAGATTATGATTTATCTAAAAATGGAATGATTAATTCTGGAATTATTGCAACTAAACTTGGGTTATCAGGAATACCTGCTGTTGCTGAAAGAATAATTATTGAAAGAGATCTAACATTACTTGAAAACATTAAATGCAGATATCATATATCGCAAATTTCTGCTGCAAAATCTGTTGAGGTTATTGGGGAAAGAAAAAATAAAGTTAAGTTTACGACATCTGTCTCCATAAATAACCTTTCGTTAAATGAAAATGATATAGGTGATTTCAGAACTTTCTTAAAATTATCACCACCATTAAGAACTGAAGAAGATAGAATTGCGCTAGTACAAGGATTAAAAGATGAAACGATAGATGTTATTGTGTCTGACCATAAACCGGAAGATGAAGAGCAAAAAAGATTAACGTTTGCACAAGCATCAACAGGAGCGTCAGGAATAGAAACGCTTTTATCACTAAGTTTGGAGTTATACCACAATGGTTCTGTTAAATTAGAAACTATAATTAAAGCCTTAACATCAAACCCTGCAAAAATTTTAAAAATTGATAAGGGTAATCTTTCAGTGGGTAATGAAGCAGACTTTTGCATTGTAGATATTGATAAGCCATGGGTCGTTAAAAAAGATAAACTTATCTCCAAATCAAAAAACACCTCCATTGAAGACAAAAAACTACAAGGTAAAGTCACTAATACATTTGTAAAAGGTGAAGAATTATTTAAGTTATAATAATGGAATATTTAATTGTTGCGTTAAGCTCATATTTATTAGGATCAATACCTTTTGGTTTTATACTTACAAAAATATTTTTAAAAAAAGATATTAGAGATATTGGCTCAGGAAACATTGGAGCAACAAATGCTCTTAGAACAGGTAATAAAACGTTAGGCTACGCAACTTTATTACTGGATATAACAAAAGCTGTATTGCCTGTTTTATATGTAAAATTTAATTATCCTGATTATATCTTTATTGCATCACTAAGTGCATTCTTGGGACACGTTTTCCCTATATGGCTTAAGTTTAAAGGGGGTAAGGGTGTTGCAACATATGTTGGAATATTATTTTCAATAAACATAATTCTGGGTTTGGTATTTGTCTTTAGTTGGGCTGTTACATTTCTAATTTCAAAATATTCATCTCTTTCATCACTTGTTGGTAGTTTAATGGTTCCAATTTATTTAATAATTTTTGAAAATTATAATTCAATTTTTTTCATAATAATGTTTGTACTTATATTCTATACACATAGAGAAAACGTCAAACGATTGAAAAACAAAGAAGAAACCAAGACTAAAATTTATTGATTTGACTATCTAAGTCTTTTAAGTAATTTGTTTAGTAATGAATCTTGTAGTCGTAGAAAGTCCAGCTAAAGCAAAAACTATCAATAAATATCTAGGTGATGATTATATTGTATTAGCAAGTTATGGTCATATTAGAGATCTTCCTTCGAAAAATGGCTCTGTTGATCCAGAAAATAATTTTAAAATGAAATGGGAAGTAGATAGTTTTTCTAAAAAATATCTTAAAGAAATTACAGATGCGGCTAAAATTTCTTCAAAAATCATATTAGCAACTGACCCAGACCGTGAGGGAGAAGCGATAGCTTGGCATGTTAAAGAATATTTAGATGAAAAAAAATTGATTAAAGATAAACATGTAGAAAGAGTTGTTTTTAATGAAATTACAAAAAAAGCAGTTATTCATGGGATTGAAAATCCTCGACAAATCGAGCCCCTACTCGTTGATGCTTATATGGCTAGAAGAGCCTTAGACTATTTAGTTGGCTTTAATATCTCACCAATTTTATGGACAAAACTCCCTGGTTGTAAATCTGCAGGACGTGTTCAGTCTGTTGCTTTAAAATTAATTACAGAACGAGAGCATGAAATAGAGCTTTTTAATCCTGAGGAATTTTGGACTTTAAGTATTCAATTCAACGATACTGATAAAAATTCTATATTAGCAAGTATCACTCAACTGAATGATAAAAAAATTGAAAAATTTTCTTTTAAAAATAAAGCTGAAATTGATAAAGCAATTGAAGAAGTTAAGTCTAAGAAGTTCAATATAAATGACATCTCAAGCAAAGTTGTTAATAGAAATCCTTCAGGCCCATTTACCACCTCTACATTGCAGCAAGTTTCTTCTGGTAGACTGGGATTTGGAGCGTCACGAACAATGCAGATAGCTCAAAAACTTTATCAAGGTATAGAAATAGACGGTGAAACTATTGGTCTTATCACGTACATGCGTACAGATGGTACCAATCTATCTACAGACGCTATAGATACTTTTAGGAAATATGTAAAAAGTGAGTTTGGTGAAGAATATGTTCCAGATAATGCTGCAAGTTACTCTGGGAAAAAAGCTAAAAATGCTCAAGAAGCACATGAAGCAATTAGACCAACGGATATTATGCGAGCACCAGATACTGTTAAAAAATATTTAAGTCCAGATCAGCATAAATTATACGATTTAATTTGGAGTAGAGCCCTATCCTCTCAAATGAAGCCCGCTCAATTTGATAGAAACACTATTACAATAAGTTCAGATGATAGTGGAACAGTCTGTAAAGCTAGTGGATCTGTTATTAAATTTGATGGGTTCTTGAAAGTTATGAAAGACACTAAAAAAGATGATGATGAAGATATACTTCCTGAAATGATCAAAGGTCCAGTTAATATAGAGGCTCTATTAGATGAGCAACATTTTACACAACCACCACCAAGATACTCAGAGGCAAGTTTAGTTAAAAAATTAGAGGAACTTGGTATTGGAAGACCTTCAACTTATGCAAGTATAATATCTGTTATATCTACTAGAGGGTATGCAGAAGCAATTAATAAAAGATTTCACCCAACAGATCGTGGTAAATTAATTTCTGCTTTTCTTGAAAAACTTTTTTCCAAGTATGTTGACTATAACTTCACTGCAAGTTTAGAAAGCCAACTTGATGATATTACGACTGGCAAGGAAGGATGGATAAAAGTTCTAGAGTTATTTTGGAAAGATTTTAATCAAAATGTATCTGACGTTAAAGAAAAAAGAACTAGAGAAGTTTTAGATCTATTAAACGACAGCCTAGGTAGTTTAATTTTTGAAAGAGATAAAGATGGAAATATTAATAGACAATGTAAATTTTGTGACAGTGGATCATTAAGTTTAAAAAATAGTTTTAGAGGTGGTGCTTTTATAGGTTGTTCAAATTATCCAGATTGTAAATTTACTAGACCCCTTTCTAAAACTAAAGCAGCTACTCAATCTCAACTAGCTGAACCAAAGTTTATAGGAAAACATGAAAATGGGAATGATATATATCTTAAAAATGGAAGATTTGGCCCCTACTTACAATATGAAAAAAATGAGGAAATTAAAGAAGAGGTTGTAATTGAAACAAAAAAGAAAAAGAAAACAAAAAAAAAGAAGATAGAAAAAGAAGATAATAATTTAAGAAATGTTTCTATACCTAAAGGAATTACATTAGATAGTGTGGATCTTGATAGGGCTAAATTTTTGTGCTCATTACCAAAAAGTTTAGGTATTAATCCTGAAAATCAAAAAGATATAATATTAAATACAGGAAGATTTGGTCCATATTTAAAATGTGAAAACAAATCAGCAAGGATTGAAAATGTCGAAGAAATCTTCTCAATTGGTATTAATAGAGCAATCACTTTAATAGCAGAGGCAAAACCAGGTAGAATGTCTGCGTCAATTATAAAAGATCTAGGAGAGCACCCTGAAGACAAAAAGCCTGTTAAAGTAATGAAGGGTCAATATGGACCTTATATTAAGTATAAATCTCTTAATGCGACGATACCAGAGGAAAAAGACCCGTTAGAACTTAATATGGAAGAAGCTTTAATATTAATTGAGAAAAGAAAGGAATACGATAAAAATAAAAAATCTAAGAAAAAGAAAAAAAAATGAAAAAAATAATATTTACAGCATTAATCACATGGACACTTATTGCGACTAATACGATAGCAAAAAAGATCGATTGTACTCAGTTTGATAAAGTTAGTGCGAAATATTTAGAATGTTCGGCAATAAATCTAAAAGAAAAATCTTCAGGGCTTAAATTAAAGGTAACAGTTGGAGCAGAGGAGCTTAAGGAAAAAATAGCTACAAATACTAAAAGTGGTAAAAAGAAATTTGACAAACTTAACTTAAAAGAAAAATTTGTTAAATTTAAGAATAGCAAAACATTAATCGAATTTATGGAGAAATAAACATGTCATATGAAGATAAGATAAAAGAATTAAGCTTAGAACTACCAGAAGCAAGAGATCCAGTTGGATCATATGTTGCTTCGAAACAAATTGGTAAAATGCTCTTTATCTCAGGGCAAATTTCTATCGCATCAAATGGAGAATTAATTAAAGGTAAGGTTGGCAAAGATTTAAAAACTGAAGATGGCTATGAAGCAGCTAAACGTTGTGGCTTAAACATAATATCCCAAGTTAAAAAAGCTTGTGATAACGATCTTTCGAAAGTTAAATCTTGTGTGAAACTAACAGGATTTGTTAATTCAACAGAAGACTTTACAGAACAGCCTAAGGTAATAAATGGTGCTTCAGATTTAATAGTTTCAGTTTTTGGAGACGCCGGAATGCATACACGAGCTGCTGTTAGTACAAACAGTTTACCACTTGGCGTTTCTGTTGAAGTTGATGCTATTTTTGAATTAAATTAATTTCCAATACTAAAATATTTAATTTTTTGATCCTTCATCTTATTAACTGAATAAATATTTCTCATATCAAAAATTGAGAACCTTTTGTTTTGCACATCTTTTTTAAAATTGATAGCTTTAAAATCATTCCACTCCGTGTGAATAATAATTAAATCTGAATTTTTAATGGCATCTTTAATGTTATTTGAAAAAATAACATTCTTAAATTTTTTAAAATGCTTCTTTTCTCCAGTAGGGTCAAAATAATTAATTTTTGCACCTTTTTTTGTTAATGCGGGAATCATAGACAAACTTGAAGAATCTCTCATATCATCTGTGTTTGCCTTAAATGTTACACCTAAAAAGCAAATATTTTTATTTTTTACCTTATTTTTTAAAATATCAAAAACTCTTTTTAGCATTAGCGATGATCTGTTTTCATTTGATTTGATAACACTTTTAATAACTGTTAAATCTGTTTTAAATTTCTCAGCAGTTGCAGTAATAGCTTTTGTGTCTTTAGGAAAGCAAGATCCGCCATAAGCAGGTCCTGCTCTTAAAAAACGACTACCAATTCTATTATCAAGACCCATACCAATCGAGATATCCTCAATATTGACATCAATTTTTTCACACAAATTAGCTAGTTCATTAATAAAAGTTATTTTAGTAGCTAAAAAAGCATTAGAAGCATATTTTATTAATTCTGCTGCTCTTCTAGAGGTATTAACGTACTTGGCACCTTTTGATATCAGTGGTGAATATAGATTCTTTAAAATTTTATTAGATTTTTTGTCATTAGTGCCTATGACTACTCTGTCAGGATAGGTAAAATCTCTTATAGCATCACCCTCTCTAAGAAATTCAGGATTTGAAACTACTGAGAAAAGATTTTTTGAAACTTTTTTTGAAATAATTTTTTCTATTTCATCACCTGTTGTTACTGGAACCGTGGATTTAGTTATAATAATTTTAAACTTTTTAATTGATCTACTAATTTCTTTTGCAACATTGTATACCTGACTTAAGTCAGCATTATTTCCATTTTTTTTTGTCGGTGTACCAACACAAACAAAAATAATATCTGATTTTAAAATTGAATCTTTCAAATTTGTAGAAAACTTTAAGCGATTATTTTTATAATTTTTAACGACTAATTCGTCTAAACCAGGTTCATATATTGGAATAATACCATTTTTTAAATTTTTAATTTTATTTATATCTCTATCAACACAAATAACATCATTTCCTAAATCAGAAAAACAAACTCCACTTACTAAACCAACATATCCAGTTCCTATCATGCAAAGTTTCATTGTTTAGAAATCTCCAACGTTGATTTAATATAGCCCTTCATTGTTCCACAATCTAAATATTTACCTGTGAAATTGTGACCAATAAATTTATTATTATCATCTATTAAGGCCTGGATAGCATCAGTGATATGGAATTCACCACTCTTACCCGGTTTTAGGGATTTCAATTTAGAAAAAATTGTTTTAGGTAATATATACCTTCCAATTACTGCATAATTTGATGGTGAAGCTTTTATAGAAGGCTTTTCAACAACATTGTTGATAATAAAATTTTTTTTATCAATTTTTTTCTTAATGTTATAGATACCCCATCTTGATACGTCATTTTTATTAACTTTCATGCTTGCCATAACAGGTGTTTTAAATTTTTGATGAATAGCTATCATAGATTTAGAGCAGTTTTTTTTAATTATCAAATCATCTGGTAGTAACATTAAAAAATACTTATCTGTGATAAATTTCTTAGTTTTATAAACAGCGTCAGCAGTACCTAATGGCTTATCTTGAAAAACAAATTTAATCATTTTTTTGTATTTAAGAATTTTTTTATACTCTTTGACAATATTAGGATCGTTCTTTTTTTTAATAATATCTTTATAAAATTTATCATTATAAAAATATTTCTTTATCATCATTTTTTTTTTTGAGATGATAAATACAACTTCTTTGATACCTGCATCAATACATTCGTCAAGAATATAAATAAGACCGGGTTTACCATTAATAGGTAAAAGTTCTTTTGCAAAAATACTAGTTAGTGGTAACAGTCTAGTCCCCAGGCCGGCTAAAGGAATTATAGCTTGTTTAATCATATAAATGTTTTACTTATTAATATTCTTATTACAAATGAAATTAATAAAATTAAAAACTGATTTAATTAAGGCAATTGAATTTGATAAAAGATTAGGTTTTGTACCAACAATGGGTGGTTTGCATGAAGGTCACAAAGCATTAATTAAGATATCCAAAAAAAATTGTAAAAAAACATTAGTAAGTATCTTTGTTAATCCAGCTCAATTTAATAATAAAAAAGATTACAAAACATACCCAAAAAATTTAAAGAAGGATTTGAATTATCTTAAAAAACTTAAAATTGATTACGTATATTTGCCAACTATTAAACAAATATATTGGAAAAAAAATGATAAAATTAAACTAAATAAATCACAAAATATATTATGTGCAAAATTTAGAAAAGGACATTTTGAAGGTGTGCTTGATGTCTTGGATCGTTTTGTTGAATTAATCTCTCCACAAAAAATTTTTATGGGAGAGAAAGATTTTCAACAATTTTTCTTAGTTAAAAACTATATTGAAAATAAATACACTACAAAAGTCTACTCATGTAAAACAATTCGAGCTAAAAATAAGCTAGCTTTATCTTCGAGGAACTTTTTATTAAATAAAAAAAGTTTTATTAAGTCCGGAATAATTACAAAAAAATTATTATCATTAAGAAACGAAATCAAAAAAAATAAAAAGAATTACAAAAAGTTAATATTTAATTTTAAGAAAGAATTACTTAAAAATTTTGATATTAAAATTGAATATCTAGAATGTAGAAATATACAAAATCTAGGCACTAATATTATGAACAAACGTTTTAAACTTTTTGTTGCTTACTATATGAATGACGTACGATTAATTGACAATTTTTAGAGAAAATAAGCACTAACACCAAGAAATGAAACAAAACCAATAACATCAGTAATAGTCGTTACAAACACACTTGATGCAATAGCAGGATCAATATCCATTTTTTTTAAAGTTATAGGTACTAAAATTCCAAATAACCCTGCAACAATCATCGTAACTATCATTGACATAGAAATGATTAGAGAAAGTAAAGAGTCTTGAAACCAAACTTGAACCACTAACGCACTTATTATTGCAAATATAATGCCATTTAAAATACCAATATTAAATTCCTTTAAAATATTTTGTGAAAAGTTATTTTTTGTTAAATCATTTGTTGCTAAAGTCCTTACCGTAACAGCTAAAGTTTGCATTCCAGCATTACCACCCATTGAAGCAACAATTGGCATTAGAAAGGCAAGAACAACCATTTGTTCGATTGTTGCACCAAATAAACTGATAACCCATGTTGCAAGAAATGCAGTAAATAGATTTAATAACAGCCAGTTAAATCTTCTTCTGGTTTTCTTAAAAACTCCATCAGTGATTTCTTCATCACCAACCCCTGCTAATCTTAAAGCATCTTCTTCAGCTTCTTCTTTTAATACTGTTAGGACATCATCATACATGATCATACCCACCAACTTATTTGATTTGTCCACAACTGCTGCTGAATTCAAGTTATAGTTTTCAAATACGTTACCAACCTCTTCTTTGTCCATATCTACGGGAATAAGCAACTGTGATTCCGACATGATAGAAAGCATTTTGGTTTCTCTTGAGGTGGTTAAAACTTTGGATGAGGGAACGGTTCCAATTGGCTTAAAACCTTCATCTATAATGAAGATTTCTAAAAATTCTTCAGGTAAATCTTTATTTTCTCGTAAGTAATCAATTGTTTGACCTACAGACCAATTACTAGGAATGGCTGTAAATTCGCGTTGCATTATTCTTGCAGCAGTATCCTCTGGGTAACTTAAACTTTCTAGTAAAGCAAATCGATCTTTTGGAGGTAGGGAGCTTAATATGATATTTTTATCTTTTTCATCTACATTTTCTAAAATTGTTATCGCATCGTCTGACTCAAGATTTTTTAAAAGTCTAACTATCGCATCTGGAGATAGATAAGCTATGATTTCAGACTGTACTGACTCGTTCAACTCAATAAAAACCTCAGGATCTATATTAAAATTATTAAGTTTTATTAAACTTTCTCTGTCATTTTGACTAAGATGCTCAATTATGTCTGCAGCATCAGCTGGGTGCATTTCATTAAAAGAATTAGTGATAAATTGAGCATCATTGTTAGCTATCTTGGTAGTAACAACTTTTAAGTATTCTTTATTAAACTCAAAATTAACTTTTTTATCTTTTATTTTTTTTATTAAAGACATAAATTTACCTATAAATCAATTTTGCACTAATAGTGTATAATAAGAATAATACAATTTATAAATGAATATAGAGATTAAAAAGTCAATAAAACCAATAAAATATAAAGATGCAATAAAACTCCTTGAGGAAAGATTGTTGGAGATAAACAATGGTCAAAAAGAGGATTTAATATGGATATTAGAGCATGAAGAGGTTTATTCAGCTGGAGCTAGTTATAAAGAAAAAGAAATTCTTAATAAAAATATAAATCTAATAAAAACAAATCGTGGAGGAAAAATTACTTATCATGGTCCAGGTCAAATGATTTGTTATTTTGTTATAGATTTAAAAAAAAGAAAAAAAGATATTAGAAAGTTTATAACTTTAATTGAAGAGACAATTATTGAAAGTTTATCAAAATTTAATATTAAAACATTTGGTGATCCAAAAAATATTGGCATTTGGACTGACCATAATGGTGAAATTAACAAAGTTGCAGCAATAGGTGTAAGGGTAAGTAAGTGGATAGCTTATCATGGATTTGCAATAAATATTAATAACGATCTTTCAAAATATAAAAACATTATTCCATGTGGTATTTCAGATAAAGGTGTAATCAATCTTAAAGAAATTAAAGACCAAGACTATAAGAATTTAGATAAGATTATTATTGATACGTTTTCTAAGAATTTAGAAATGTAAGTCTTTTTGTTTTCAAAAGTTTTTTAAAATAATCTGGTAACAGTGCAGTATAGGTATATTTTTTATCATTAATCATAAATTTAATTTGGTATGAATGAAGCATTAAATTTTTATTTATTGCTTTATCGGTGTTACTAAATTTATATTTTTGATCTCCATAGATTGGGCATCCTACTGCATAAAGCTGTTTTCTTAATTGATGCTTTCTTCCGGTAATTGGCTTCATTTCTACAAGACTGCATATAGAATTTTTATCTAGTACTTTGTAAAGTGTTCTGGCTTTTTCAACTACCTCCCTATCATTGTCATATCTAGTTAAATCATCATTCCATTCACCAGAGTCTTTCTGTAATTCTCCATGACATATAGCCAAGTAAGTTTTATGAACCTTTCTAAGTCTAAATAAAGAGGTTAATAACTGAGCGGACTCTCTATGTTTCGCCATAATAAAAACTCCCGATGTATCTTTATCAAGTCTATGTACAGAAAATGGTTTGGTGTCTTGAAAAATTTCACTACGAGCAAATATATCTACAAGATTTTTTTTAGATTTTGTTCCACCTTGAACTGAAATACCAGAGCTTTTATTAAGAACAATAAAATCATCATTGTTATCAATTATTAATTCTTCATTCTCTTTAATAACTTCTTCTGAAGGTACAAATTTAATTGTTTTTTGAACAATTGTTTCTTTAAAATCAAAATTAAATAAATCTATAGTGTCACCTGTCTTTACTTTATGAGAACTTTTTATTTTTTTACTATTAATTTTAACTTTTCCACTTTTTAAACTTTTTTCAATTAAGCCTTGTGGGTAATTACCTAGGTTGTTACGTATCCATCTGTCGATACGCATATCGTTAAACGTTGAATCAACGTTAAAAGACTTTTTCATGATGATATGATTTTATATAAAAAATTAAGCAGTAGCTAATTTTTTCTCTTCAGTTTTATCTTTTGCTGGATCTTTTTTCTTTCTATCCACTCTTTTTGCTTCAACATCTCTATCTACAAATTCAATTACAGCCATAGGTGCATTATCACCATATCTAAAGCCAGCTTTAATAATTCTAGTGTATCCACCATTTCTTTTTTCATATCTTTTAGAAAGGGTTTTTGTAACTTTACGAGCTGAAGTAATGTCTTGCAATTTAGTCATCAACATCTTTGTAGTTAGTAGTGTTTCTTTTTTTCCTAAAGTTATGATTTTGTCAGCTTGAGGTTTTAAGAATTTAGCTTTTGGAAGCGTTGTAGTTATCTGCTCATATTTTATTAAAGAATTAAGCATATTCTTTAATAAAGCTTTTCTATGTTCAGAAGTTCTATTTAACTTCTTATTAGCCATTCCGTGTCTCATTAGATTTGCTCCTCTAACTTCTTAGACATTTCAGCTATATTTTCTGGCGGCCAATTTGGTATTTCCATACCAAGGTATAAGGACATGCTTGTTAAAACCTCTTTAATCTCATTTAATGATTTTCTACCAAAGTTTGGTGTTCTAAGCATTTCACCTTCTGACTTTTGAACAAGATCACCTATGTAAATAATATTATCATTTTTTAAACAGTTCATGGAACGAACTGATAATTCTAACTCATCTACTTTTCTTAAAAGATTTTTGTTAAACTCAGGTTCAGTTGAAACTTCTTTAATTGGAGCTTCTACTGGTTCATCAAAATTAACAAACATATTAAGTTGATCTTGAAAAATCCTTGCAGAATATGCAACTGCATCTTCAGCCGAAATTGAACCATTTGTCTCAACTTCCATGGTAAGTTTATCATAGTCCAAAGCTTTTCCTTCTCTGGCAGTACTTATTGCGTACGAAACTTTTTTAACTGGACTGTATAATGAATCTATTGCAATCAAACCTAAAGGTGGTTCTTCTGGTTTATTCATTACAGCAGGTACATAACCTTTTCCAGTTCCAACGTTCATTTCCATGTGGAAATGAGTATTTTCATCTAGATTACAAATAACTAAATCAGGATTTAATATTTCTATATCTGTGACTGCCTCAATGTCAGAAGCCTTAATTTCACCTGGTCCTTTTGCGTCTAAAATAAGTTTTTTAACACTATCAGAAGAGCTTTTTAGGGCTAATGATTTAACATTTAGTACAATGTCCGTCACATCCTCTCTAACACCTTTAATAGATGTAAATTCATGTAATACACCATCAATTTGAATTGAAGTTACAGCAGCACCTCTAATAGATGATAGTAAAATTCTTCTTAAAGAATTACCTAAAGTTAAACCATAACCTTTTTCTAACGGTTCAGCTATAATTTTAGCATGTGATTTGTCGTCACTAATTTTAACATCTAATTGAGCTGGTTTAATTAATGCTTTCCAATTTTTAGCATTTACATTTAAACTTTCCATTTATTAAACTCTCCTTTTCTTTGGTGGTCTTACGCCGTTATGTGGCATTGGGGTTGTATCTTTTATAGAAAGAATCTTAAATCCCTTCGCTTGTAATGCTCTTAAAGCAGTTTCTCTTCCTGATCCAGGTCCTTTTACCTGTACAGTTAATGTCTTCATTCCATATTCTAGAGCTTTTGATGCAGCTGAGTCAGCAGCCACTTGCGCAGCATACGGTGTTGATTTTCTAGAACCTTTAAAACCTTTTTGTCCAGCAGATGCCCAAGAAATAACATTCCCGTTAGTATCTGCAATTGAAATTATTGTATTATTAAAAGTTGATTGTACGTATGCAATACCATTAAGAATATGCTTTTTAATTTTTTTCTTTTTTGAGTATGAACTTTTTTTAGATTTTTTATCTATTTTTTTTTCTACAACAGAATCTACTTTGTCTACTTTGTCTACTTTAGCCATAAATTAATTATTTTTTAAGTGGTGTTAATTTTTTACCCGCAATTGCAATAGCCTTACCTTTTCTAGTTCTGGCATTACATCTTGTTCTTTGTCCTCTAACTGGAAGTTTTTTTCTATGTCTTGATCCTCTGTAGCATGCCAAATCAATTAATCTTTTGATAGTTAAAGAGTAGTCTCTTCTAAGATCACCTTCTACTTTAAAATTTGCATCAATATATTCTCTAATTTTTAAAATATCATCATCTGTAAGTTCGTTAATTCTCTTGGCAGTGGGAATTTCCAATGATGTACAAATCTGATTTGAAAACTTATCACCAATACCATAGATATACGTTAATCCTATGTGGACAAGTTTGTTTTGGGGAATGTTTACACCTGCTATACGAGCCATATTTTTGAGAATAAATTTAGCCTTTTATATAAGAAGATGTTCTAAAGTCAACGCCTTAAACATTAATAACATCATTGATTTTATTGTTAATTTGTTCAATTTCAGCAGCACCATCAATTTCTGTGAAATTTGCATTTTTTGAGTAAAAATCTAGGACCGGTTTAGTTGTTGTCATATAGGTGTCATATCTAGCTACAACTACGTCAAAATTATCATCTTTTCTCTTTTTGAGGTGTTCTTTACCGCATGGGTGTAATTCTACCTGTTCTTTATTAAAAAATTCATTCAATGTCATATTGCATTTATCACATGTCATTCTACCCATAATACGCTTTTCAATAATATCTTTTGAAACATTTAAAAAAATTATATGACCAACGCTTTGGTCAAATTCTGCTAAAATTAACTCTAAATTCTTAGCTTGTTCAACGTTCCTCGGATATCCATCAAAAATTATTCTATCTCTAAATTTAAGATTCGTAATAGATTTTCTTAAAAGTGTATTGACTGTTTCGTCTGAAGCAAATTTACCATTTGATATCAATATTTCTATTTCTTCACCAAGTGCTGTTTTTAATTTAGCCTCTTCTCTTAAAAGATTGCCAGTTGATAATTGAAAATAGTTATGTTTTTTAACAATGAATTGTGCTTGGGTCCCCTTTCCAGCTCCTGGAGGACCAAATAGGATTATGTTCACAAAATTATTTACCGAATTTAGTTTTTTTGATTAATTGTTCATATTGAGAACTCATTAATCTAGTTTGTATTTGGGTTACAGTATCAATTGCAACCACAACAACAATTAAAATTGAAGTACCACCTAAGTAGAAAGGTATTGGGTAATTTGCAATTAAAAACTCAGGCATCAAACATACAATAGTTAAATAAAGTGCTCCTATCGTTGTAAGTTTAGTTACAATTTTCTCTATGTATAAAGCTGTGTTCTCACCAGGTCTAATCCCTGGTACAAAGCCACCATATTTTCTTAAATTGTCAGCAGTCTCAGTAGGATTAAATGTTATCGATGTATAAAAGAAAGTAAAAAATATTATTCCAGAAGCATAAAACAACATATAAAGAGGTTGCCCCTGTGTAAAGTATGAACTTATATTCAAGAATGTATCATTATCTGAAAAACTAAAATTAGAAAAAGTTACAGGTAATAATAATAAAGCTGATGCAAAAATTGCTGGAATAACACCAGCTTGGTTAATTTTTAAAGGTAAGTGAGAAGACTCACCGCCATACATTTTATTTCCCATTTGCCTTTTAGGGTAATTTATTAAAATTTTTCTTAATGCTCTTTCCATGAAAACAATGAACATTATTGTTGCAACTAATAATACAAAAATTCCAATAATCATAATTGTAGATACCGCACCAGTTCTACCAAGTTCAAAAGTGGTAACTAATGCACGTGGAATTTCAGCAACAATACCAGCAAAAATAATCAATGAAATACCATTACCAATACCTCTTTGTGTTATTTGTTCACCAAGCCACATTAAGAACATTGTACCGGCGACAATGGTTGATACCGCTGTCACAGTAAAAAATAACCCTGGGTTAATAACTAAGTCAGGCGAAGACTGTAAACCTATAGATAATCCGTAACCTTGAATAGTAGCAAGTACAACTGTACCATACCTTGTGATCTGAGTAATTTTTGCTCTTCCAATTTCACCTTGTGCCTTTAAATTTTTAAAATAATCAGATACACCAGTTAATAGCTGCACTATAATTGAAGATGAAATATAAGGCATGATTCCAAGTGCAAATATAGCCATTCTACTTACGGCTCCACCAGAAAAAACGTTAAACATTCCAAGTAATCCTTTTTGATTACCACTCATCATTGTTTGTAATTGCTCAGGGTCGACACCTGGAATTGGTACAAAAGTACCAAATCTATAAACTGCTAGAATAAATATTGTAAAAAGTATTCGATTTTTAAGATCATTAGTTTGAGAAGATGCACTCATAATATCTTAATTATTTTTTTAATTGTATTGTGCCGCCAGCTTTTTCTAATTTAACTACAGCAGCTTTTGATATTAGATCAGCTTCAATGCTAACTTTGTCTTTAATTTCACCTGTGCCTAGTATTTTTAATTTTTGAGAATTCTTATTAATTAATTTCAATTTTATAAGTAAAGCCATATTTATTACATCGCTTGAATTAATAGTTTTTTCATCGATATATGATTGAATTTTTTCTAAATTCATTATTGCTATAACGGCTTGGTATCTCTTAATTGCATTAAATCCTCTTTTAGGTAATCTTCTATATAAAGGCATTTGACCACCCTCAAAAGCTTTGATGGCTACACCAGATCTAGATTTCTGACCTTTAACACCTCTTCCAGAGGTTTTCCCTTTTCCAGAACCAATACCTCTACCAACTCTCATTTTCTTTTTGTATAAAACTTTACCAGTAGTATTTAATGTGCTCATTATCCTCTTTTTTCAATTACGTCAGAAATTTTTTTATTTCTAATTGTTGCTATATGTTTAGGTGAATTTTGCTTTGAAAGCGCCTTCATTGTGGCTCTTATCATGTTGTGAGGGTTTGATGTTCCCATTGATTTAGCAACTATATCTTTAATTCCCAAAACTTCACATACAGCTCTAACAGGACCACCAGCAATGATACCAGTTCCTTTAGGGGCAGATCTTAAAATAATTTTACCAGCACCATCTTTTCCATAAACATCATGATGAATAGTTCTGCCTTCTCTTAGAGGAATATGAATTAAAACTCTTCTAGCATTTTCATTAGCTTTTTTGATAGCATCAGGAACTTGTTTAGCTTTTGCATGAGCTACACCAATTTTACCAGCTTGATTTCCTACAACAACTAGTGCTGAAAATCCAAATCTACGTCCACCTTTTACAACTTTTGTAATTCTATTAATGTGAACTAGTTTCTCTAAAATACCATCATCATTTTTCTTTTTAAAATCCATAATTAAAATTCCATCCCATTTTTACGTAACGTTTCAGCGAAAGCCTTAACTCTACCATGATATTTATAAACCCCTCTATCAAAATAAATTTTTGTTATTTTTTTCTCTACAGCTTTTTTTGCCAGTTTTTCAGCAACAATTTTAGAAACGTCTATTTTATTAACTTTATCCATAGCTTTAATATCTTTTTCAATTGAAGAGGAAGAAACTAAAGTGATATTTTTTACATCATCAATTATTTGAGCAGATATATTTTTTGAAGATCTTGAAATACTCAATCTTAATCTATCAGGAGAAGAAACCTTTTTTACTTTATTGGTTACTCTGAACTTTTTTCTCTCAATTGCATTTAATTTCATTATTTTTTCTTTCCTTCTTTTCTTAATATATACTGTCCTTTTTCTCTAATCCCTTTACCTTTGTAAGGCTCAGGTTTTCTAAAAGATTTGATCACAGAACAAACCATACCAACTTGCTGTTTGTCAGATCCACTAACTTTAACAGTTGTTTGTTTTTCAACAACAATCTTAATGCCCTCTGGTATATCAAAATTTATATCATGACTATAACCAAGCTGTAGATTTAATTGTTTTTCTTTTAGCGCAGCTCTATAACCAACACCAACTAACTCTAATATTTTTTCATATCCAGTGCTAGAGCCAATAACAGCGTTGTTTATTA
This sequence comes from uncultured Candidatus Pelagibacter sp., assembly GCA_905612385.1. The sequence goes on along the minus strand of CAJQRR010000018.1, from coordinate 383 downwards.
AACTTCTATTCATACCCCATAGTCTTTTTGAATTTTGGTCAACTTTTTTTGGTTTAATTGATATTTCTTTTCCTTCGGTAATATCAACATTAAACATTTCTAAATCAACATTAAGAGATTTTTTTCCTAATGGCCCTTCAATATTAAGCACACTGCCCGATAGCACTGCTTTAACTTTTTCAGGAATAGAAATACTTATTTTACCAATCTTAGACATTAAAATACCTTACAAATTATTTCGCCACCAACTTTTTGCTTTCTAGCATCAACATCGGTCATCACACCTTTTGGAGTAGAAACTATTGCCACACCAAGCCCACCATTAATTTTCGGTAAACTGTCGGCACTTGAAAAAATTCTTCTTCCTGGCTTTGATACTCTTT
>CAJQRR010000017.1 GCA_905612385.1 uncultured Candidatus Pelagibacter sp. | reverse complement strand
ATTTTTATCTTTTGGCATACTTGGATGTGTATAATTTTCATTCATAGTTGTAATATAATAAAAAACGTTCTCATTTTTTTCATGCATTCTTCTCAAGCCTTCTCTAAAAATCACAGCAAGCTCATAATGAAATGTTGGATCATATGAAATACAATTTGGAATTGTTGATGCAATTAAATGACTATGACCATCTTGGTGCTGTAATCCTTCTCCTGCTAAGGTAGTTCTTCCTGCGGTTGCTCCAATTAAAAAACCTCTAGCCTGACTATCTCCACCTGCCCATGCAAGGTCACCTATTCTTTGAAAACCAAACATAGAATAAAAAATATAAATTGGTATCATTTCAATATCATGATTAGTGTAGGATGTTGCTGCAGCAATCCATGATGACATTGCTCCAGCTTCATTAATTCCTTCTTCTAGAACCTGTCCAGTTTTCTCTTCTCTGTAAGAACTTAACTGCGCAGAATCTTCTGGTTCATACTTTTGACCTTCGTGTGCATATATTCCTATTTTTTGAAAAAATCCTTCCATACCAAAAGTTCTTGCTTCATCAGGAATAATTGGAACTAATCTGGGTGAAATATTTTTGTCTCTTAATAAATTTGTAAACATTCTAACCAATGCCATGGTTGTGGACATTTCTTTTTCACCCGTTGATACTTTCATAAAATCAAAAATATCTTTTGCTGGTGCTTTAATAGGTTTTGAATATGTTGTTCTTTCAGGTAAGAAACCACCAAGTCTCATTCTCTTTTCTTTAATGTATTTAATCTCTAATGATTTCTCATCAGGCTTAAAATACTCAACGTTTTTTACTTGTTCATCTGTTAATGGGACATCAAAACGATCTCTGTAGTACAACAAGTCATCAACATCTAATTTTTTAGTTTGGTGGGTAGTATTAACACTTTCTCCTGTCTTACCCATTCCATATCCTTTAATAGTTTTTGCTATTATAACTGTTGGGCTTCCTTGGTTTTTTGATGCCTGGTCGTATGCTGCGTAAACTTTATGAGGGTCGTGACCACCTCTATTTAATCTCCAAATATCTTTATCTGATAGACTGGAAACTAATTCTTGTGTCTCTGGATATTTTCCAAAAAATCGTTCCCTAACATAAGCTCCATCTCTAGCTTTCATTGCTTGGTATTCACCATCTACAGTTTCATTCATAACTTTAACCAAGTGACCTGTTTTGTCATTAGCAATCAAAGAGTCCCAATAAGACCCCCAAATTACTTTAATTACATTCCAACCAGCTCCTCTAAAGCTTCCTTCTAGTTCTTGAATAATTTTTCCATTACCTCTTACAGGTCCATCTAACCTTTGAAGGTTACAGTTTACGACAAATATTAAGTTATCTAACTTTTCTCTAGCCGCCAATCCTATTGCACCTAAAGATTCAGGTTCATCCATCTCTCCATCACCAAGAAATGCCCAAACTTTTCTGCCTTCATCTTTAATTAACCCTCTATTAATTAAATACTTCATGTACCTTGCTTGATAAATTGCAAGCATAGGTCCTAAACCCATTGATACAGTTGGAAACTGCCAAAACTTTGGCATCAGCCAAGGATGTGGATATGATGAAAGTCCACCTGGTTTTACTTCTTGTCTAAAACTATCTAATTGTTTTTCATTTAATCTGCCTTCTAGAAATGCTCTAGCATAAACACCTGGTGCACTATGACCTTGGAAATAAACTAAATCTCCACCAAATTTATTATTTTTAGCTCTCCAAAAATGATTCATACCTACATCGTAAAGTGTTGCTGCTGATGCAAATGTACCTATATGGCCACCCAATTCTGGAAATTTTTTATTTGCTCTAACAACCATGGCTGCTGCATTCCATCTAATTAAAGATCTAATTCTTCTTTCAATATTCTGATCACCATTTGATTTAACTTCTGCTTCTGGTGGAATAGTATTGATATAAGGAGTGTGCTGCGTGTAAGGAATGTTTGCTCCTTCTCGATAAGCTTTATTAATTAATTCTTTTATCAAAAAATGAGCTCTTTGATTTCCATCTTTTGCTACAACTGCAGACAAAGATTCTAACCAATCTTGAGTTTCTAAAGGATCAATATCATTATTATTTGTAACCTGAATTATTGTTTGTTTTTGTTCTTCAACTGGATTTTGCTGAATAGTTTCTTCTTTTTTTTC
>CAJQRR010000016.1 GCA_905612385.1 uncultured Candidatus Pelagibacter sp. | reverse complement strand
TTCCCCCTAATTTAATAATCTTTTTCTCTAATTCCTTTATAACTGCTTCATTTTTTTGATCTGACAGATTAGATAAGTTTTCTTTTTCTTTTAAAAAATCTGCTAACTGTGTTTCTCTTAATGCTTCAATTCTCCTTACACCTGCTGCAATAGATGATTGGCTTACAATCTTAAATATTCCAATGTCAGCTGTATTTATAACATGCGTTCCTCCACACAATTCTGTTGAGAAAAATTTACCTTCCTCACCCCCCATAGACAAAACTCTCACTTCATCACCATATTTTTCTCCAAATAAAGCTAGGGCACCATTCTCGACGGCTTCTTTAGGAGTCATTATTCTTGTTTTCACGTCTGATTTTTTTTTAATTATTGAGTTAACATAGTGTTCAATTTGTTTCATCTCCTCTTCTGAGATAGGTTTCATATGACTAAAGTCAAATCTTAATCGATCAGACTCAACTAAAGATCCTTTTTGAATAACATGTTCGCCCAAAACTCTCCTTAATGCCTCGTGTAATAAATGTGTAGCAGAATGGTAAGCTCTAATATTATTTCTTCTCTGTGTGTCTATTTTTAATTCAACACTGTCTTTTAATTTAATTGAACCTTTTTTAACTTTTCCATAATGAACAAATAAATCCCCTAGTTTTTTTTGGACGTCAGACACTTCAAATTCAAAAACCTCATTAGAAATTATTCCTGTATCAGCAACTTGTCCCCCTGATTCACCATAAAAAGGTGTTTGATTTGTAATTATAATTCCTTCATCACTTTCTTGAAGACCTTGGACTTCTTTATTATTTTTAAGAATTAAAACAATTACACCTTCTGCTTTATCTGTGGAATACCCTAAGAAATCAGTTGCTCCTAAACGATCTTTTATATCAAACCATATTTGATCCACAGAACTATCTCCAGATCCTTTCCAGTTTTTTTTTGCTAGTTCTTTACTTTCTTTCATTAATAAATCAAACTTCTCTCCATCAACAGTCAACGATTTATTTTTCAAAATGTCTTCTGTTAAATCTAAAGGGAAACCAAATGTATCATAAAGTTTAAATGCTACTTCACCAGGTAATATTTTTTCTACTTTTTCTAACTCTTCATTTAATATCTTTATTCCTCTATCTAATAAAACTAAAAACTTTTCTTCTTCTGTTTTTAAAGTTTCTTTAATTAAAGATTGTGCTCTTTCTAACTCAGGATAATTGTTAGACATTTCTTCTAAGAGTGTTTTAAAGATATCATAGAAAACTGGTTTTTTGGAACCTAATAAATGTGAATGTCTCATTCCACGTCTCATAATTCTTCTAAGCACATATCCTCTGCCTTCATTTGATGGCAAAACTCCCTCTGCTAATAAAAATGAACTCGCTCTTAAGTGATCTGCTATTACTCTAAAGCTAGATTGATTAACTTCATCTACTTTAACATTTAATGTGTCAGATGCAGATAGTATCAGTTTTTTAAAATGATCTGTCTCATAATTATCATGTGTTCCTTGCAACAATGCTGCAATTCTTTCAAGCCCCATACCGGTATCAACAGAGGGTTTTGGTAAATCTATTCTTTTATCTTTTGAAATTTGTTCATATTGCATGAATACCAAATTCCATATTTCTATAAACCGGTTACCATCTTCATTTTTAGTGCCAGGTAAGCCACCTTCTAGATGATCGCCATGATCATAAAATATTTCTGAGCAAGGTCCACAAGGTCCTGTATCACCCATAGACCAAAAATTATCTGAAGTTGCTATCTTAATTATTCTATCATCACTAAAACCAGCTATTTTTTTCCAAAGGCTGAATGCTTCTTCATCGTCATGGTAAACTGTCACATAAAGACGATTTTTATCAATCCCAAACTCTTTAGTTATTAAATTCCATGCATAACTAATTGCTTCTTCTTTAAAATAATCTCCAAATGAGAAATTTCCAAGCATTTCAAAAAATGTATGGTGTCTTGGTGTATAACCTACATTTTCAAGATCATTATGCTTACCACCTGCCCTTATGCATTTTTGTGAGGTTGTAGCCCTTGTATAATCTCTTTTTTCTAATCCAGTGAATACATTCTTAAATTGTACCATTCCTGAATTTGCAAACATTAATGTTGGATCATTATTTGGAACTAAATTACTAGACTCAACTATCTTGTGATCATTCTTTTCAAAATAATCTAAAAAAGTTGTTCTAATTTGACTTAGTGTTTTGTCAGCCATACATTTAAAATACAGCTTTTTTATTTGATGTCTATATAAGTGTAGGGAAAAAAGGCGCTTAAATTAGGCATGTGAGGAACACACTAGCTCACACTAGTTATGCGGACGATTTAAAATTTATAAAAAATTAATCACATAAAGATTCACTAAAATGTCTCTTAAACTTGACAACGAACACGCTACAAAAGAGATAAATCAAATAGCCAATTCCATCACCTAGACACCTGATTTAACGTTTGGTAGGGTTTGGTTATGAAACGAAATGGTTTTACTCTAATAGAGCTCTTAGTCGTTGTAGCCATCATCGGTATCTTAGCTGCAGTGGGTGTGGTTGCTTATAATGGGTATACCAAGGCTGCAAAAATATCAGCAGCAAAACAAAACTATAAAACTGTAACAAGCTATCTTTTATCAGAAAATACAAAATGTGAATTAGATTCTTCAGCAAAATGGATGAATTATGCTCCTTGTTCTTCTACATCCAGTATTAGATTTTTTTATATAAATTTTAATAACTGGAACAATTGTACTAATCTTGGACCAAAAGCATTTCCTAATATGAAAAATCCTTATGGAAGAATTCATCCATATACTAAATCAGATCATCCATTCGGATGTGCTGGGGCATGGACTCATGTAGGAGAAATAAATGTCACAGCTTTAAATTGGAATAATATTAGAGGACTTTATATAGTTAGCCCTGTTGCTGAATATAAAAATGGAACAAATCAAAAGCTTACTTGTAGTTATAATCCTAACTTTAATGAAAAAGATCCTAATTGTTTAAGAACATGGATCCCATTAGAATGAACCGCAAAGCCTTCACTCTAATAGAACTCCTAGTCGTAGTAGCAATCATCGGTATCCTCGCTGCTGTAGGAGTGGTTGCTTATAATGGGTATACAAGTGCTGCAAGGGTTACAGTTGCGAAATCTAATCATGCAGCGATTAAGAAGGAAATTTATCTTGTGATCCAAAAATGCAATATTTATGGAAGTGTAACAATGATGAAAGTCTGGGGTTCTAAAACTGAAAGTGTAGTTACTTGTTATCAACCTGATGCACGAACATTCATAGCAAGATCTCTTGGTAATCATATGGAGAATAATGGTAGATATACAAATCCATATCCTCCACATCCTGATAATCCTACTGCCTGGACTGCACAAAGACATAATGGTTGTAAAGTAGCATCATGGGGAGGACAATATGTCGGTATAACTAATATTGATTCAGAAAATTCCTGGGATTACATAACATTATGTTCTTGCTTCAAGGAGCCGTGTAGTAATTCTGAAAATAGATTGGAGGAAGAGATTAAATATAAATAAACGAAATGGTTTCACCCTATAGGATTATGTGGGACAACTTGCAACAAACATGCAACGAAAGAGATAAATCAAGTTTCGAGTGCAAGTGTCATTGAATAAGCGTTGGTATTCCTGAATTTAGTCTGGGAAAAAAGGCGCTTAATTTAAGCGCCTTTTAATAATTAAAGATGACTTTAACTAATTCTTTTTAGATGGAGGTGTTACTTCTTCTTTTATTTCCACTTTAGGATCCTCAATTTGATCTTTTGCTGCTTTTTCTGGATCAAGAGGATTACCTTCAATTTTTTTTGCTATCACTCCAGCTTTCTCTCTAATTGCCATTTCAATTTCTGCTGCAATTTTAGGATTTTGCTCTAAATAAGTTTTAGCATTTTCTCTTCCTTGTCCAATTTTTTCACCTTTATAAGCATACCAAGCTCCAGCTTTTTCAACAATGTCAGCTTTTGCACCAAGGTCAACTAATTCACCTACTTTACTAATACCTTTGCCGTACATTAGGTCAAATTCAACAACTTTAAATGGTGGTGCTACTTTATTTTTAACCACTTTAACTCTTGTTGAGTTACCAATAATTTCATCACCATTTTTAATAGCTCCAATTCTTCTGATATCTAACCTAACAGATGAATAAAATTTAAGCGCATTTCCACCAGATGTAGTTTCTGGACTTCCAAACATAACTCCAATTTTCATTCTAATTTGGTTAATAAAAATCATCATTGTATTTGTGCTTGAGATTGAGCCTGTTAACTTTCTTAAAGCTTGACTCATTAATCTTGATTGAAGTCCTACGTGGTGATCTCCCATTTCACCTTCAATTTCAGCTCTAGGTGTTAGTGCTGCAACAGAGTCGATTACGATAACAGAAATTGATCCTGATTTAACTAAAGTATCGGCTATTTCTAGAGCTTGCTCACCAGTATCAGGTTGTGAAATTAATAATTCTTCAGTGTCTACACCAAGTTTTTTTGCATAAATTGGATCTAAAGCATGTTCTGCATCTATAAACGCACATGTTCCTCCAGCTTTTTGAGCTTCTGCTAATACTTGTAATGCTAAAGTTGTTTTACCAGATGATTCTGGCCCATAGACTTCAACAACTCTTCCTTTTGGTAAGCCACCTATTCCAAGCGCTACATCTAAGCTTAATGATCCAGTTGAAACTGACTCGATGTCCATTGCTCTTCTTTGGCCAAGTTTCATTACTGATCCTTTTCCAAAATTATCGATAATTTGGGCCATTGCCGCGTCTAAAGCTTTGCTTTTTTCGTTGCCTTCTGCTTGCTGTGCTTTTGTAGATTTAACTACTTTTAAGTTGTTTTTAGTCATTTTATGCCTTTTTATTAAATAATTAGTGTTCGAATCGTGTGTTAAATGTACACATTTTGTTCTTATTATCAATAGTTAATTTTTTAATGAAAAATTAACTTTATTACTTAAGTTTTAGGTGAATACTATTTAATAGACCAATAGATTTTAAAACATTAAATTGAGCAAGCAGATAGTTTCTTTCAGAATTTGCTAAAGCAATTCTAGAACTCAATAAAATAGAGTTAGATTGAATTACATCTAGTGTGGACCTTCCTAGTCCAGATTCATATTCAACTGTTATTCCTTCATTTGCAATCTTGGCTGCTTTAACTTGAGAGTTAACTGAATTTAATAAACTTTTTGAAGACTGAAGTGTGGACCATGAGATTGCTACATTGCTGTTATTAGCTTTTGTAGCGCTGCTTAATAATAATTTTTTTCTATTTTGTAAATTTCGACTTTTATTTAATGAAGCTCTATTTTTCCCACCTGAATATATTGGCCAAGTAACGGTTGCTTTTAAAATATTTTTATCACTCTCATCGTATGATGAGCTCAAATCTTGGGATTTAGAACTCTCATAAGAAAGTTTTGCAGAAGGTGATAAATCAGATCGTGAAATAAGCACATCTTTTTCTGATTGTTCATATTCTAATTTTGCAATAATTAATTCTGGATTATATTTTTTTGATTTATCTATTGCATCACTCAAATTATCTGGAAGCATAAGCTTAATATCAAAATTATTATTTAAGCTATTTATATCTACAATTGGTCCAATGACATTTTCATAATTCAACTTACTAGATATAATTTCGTTTTTAGATTGAATAAAATTTGCTTGGGCTCCAGCTAATGAAGACTCAGACTGAGCTAAATCAGATAAAGTAATTTGACCTCTTTCAAGTCTGGCTCTATTTGTTTCAACTTGTCGCTCTAACAAAATAAGATTACTTTGATTAATCTTTAATTTTTTATTAGCTAATATTAATCCTGAATAAGCTTCAATCGCTTTTAATAAAACTTCTTGTTCTTTTTTTAATAATTTTATTGCTGCAAGATTAATTCCAATTTGATTTTTTTGAACATCAGCATTTCTACCAAAGTCTATCAATGTTTGTTCAATTTTTATAGATTGAGTAGAAGGATCAACATCACTAACTGACTGTTCGATACCCAATCTATTGGTCAATTTACTTGTATCTTCTTGACTTTTGCTTCCAGAAATTGTGACTGTGGGTAAGTAGTTACCTTTTGAAATTCTTAAATCTTCTTCAGAAATATTGATATTTTCTCTCTCAGCAT
>CAJQRR010000015.1 GCA_905612385.1 uncultured Candidatus Pelagibacter sp. | reverse complement strand
TAAAATTATATTAAAAGATGACTTAAAATTTAGCTGGCTGGCTAAATTAGAATAAAAATTTTTTCTTATAAAATCTTCAAAGGTATCAATGGAAGAGTTTTTTGTTGTAAGCTTATCCATCCAATGATGGATATAGTTTTTATCTTTAATTTTAGGTTTCTTATAGTTTGTATTATCTAATATTAGATCATAATTACATCCAAATAAGGAAAGATGATTAATAAATGAAGGAACATCAATCAAATTAAAATATTGTTTTGTATCTTCACTATTTCGGTAATGTTTTACTCTATTTATTTTTCTCTCTAAAAGCTCCTTCTTTTCTGCTAGCAAAAGAATGTTAAAATCAATTACATTATCTAATTCTATTATGGATGTGTAATGACCCTCTACAATTATTAGACTGTCTTTATTTATTTTTTCAGATATTGAGAGATCATTTGTTGCTGTAGTTCTATTGTATAACCCTTTAAGGTTAACTTTTATTGATTTATTTTTTTTGTAATCAAATTCATTTATTTTATTTAAACATTTTTTAATTTGGTCTAGATCCATATGATCTTGTGACTCGTAATAAAAATTTGTATTTTGGTCTTTAAATAATTTTAGAGAGTTTGCTCTATAGGCTCTACTTTTTAAAGTCCAATCAAGTTGGCAGATCCAAATATTTTTAAAGCTTTTTTTTAACAGTGCTTTTAAATCCTTAGAAAGAAAAGTTTTACCTGCAGCCGTAGGGCCATCTATGCCAATAATAGTTGGTTTATCGATTTTTTTGATATCTTTTATTTTATCTGTTATGAATTTTTTTATGTTCATTTAATTTTACTGTGTTTTAAGATATTTATAACAAAAACTAAATGCTTAAGAAAGCAAGTAAATACTAAAGAAATAATCAAATGTAATACTAGCTAATGAAACGAACGCTCCTCTTATTTCGATAAGACACTACCAACTTCCACAAACCTTTATTTAGTTTTACTGTCTAGAAAGATCAACTAGTAAATATAATTAACACTTAATGTAGAGTAGTACAGATTTATTTCATGTGTTAGGATAATTTAAAATAGGGAAACTTTTAATAATGTTTGTTCTAGGTTTGTTTTTAAGCAAATCAAGATGAACTAAAAAAATTAATGATTATATGAGATGTTTATTTCTTGGCTATAATAGTAACCAAACAAAAATAATCAATTTTTTAAAGCGAAAAAAAATATCAGTAATATCTAAAAACAAAATTAAACTAAAAGAAATTGAAAAGTTTGATTTAATAATCTCTTTTGGATTTAGGAGAATAATAAAGAATGATATTTTAGAAAAGATTAAAAGACCTATTATAAATTTGCATATGTCATATTTGCCTTTTAATAAAGGATCTCACCCAAACTTTTGGAGTTTTCATGATAATACAAAAAAAGGAGTAACAATACACGAGATAGACAATAATTTAGATACAGGTCCAATTATTTTTAAAAAAGAGATAAAATTCAATATTAGAAAAGATAAAGAAATTACATTTGAAAATACTTACGATATTTTATTTTCAGAATTAGAAAAGCTATTTATTCAAAATTACGAGTCTATAATTTTTAATAAATATAGAAAAAAAAAAAATAATCTACTTAAAGGTAAAGTTAATCGTGTAAAAGATTTACCAAAAGATTTGACAGATTGGAATATAAGCATTTTTAATTATTTCAATAATTTTATTTCTTATAAAAAAATAAATAACAAAATTTATCAAAAATTAATATGGCAAATAAATAATGATAGAGATTCAAGATTATATTCTAGACAAACAGAATTTATTTCATACAGCAAACACTTAGAATACTTTGAAAATACTTTAAAAAACAAAGAAGAATCAATATACATGGCTAAAAAAGATAAAGTTAATATTGGGATTATTAGAAAGAGAAAGATTGAAAATAAAATATTTTTATCTTGGGCCCTGTTAAAAAAATTTAGGAGCAAAAACCTTGGTACAAGATTAATAACGGAATTCCTTAAAAAAAATAATGATACATTTTTTGCTGAGGTACATATACTTAACGTCAGATCAATTATAATTTGTAATAAAGCAGGTTTTAAATTTCAAGCAAAAAAAGATAATTTTCTTCTTTTTAAAAAGAATAAGTCTTAATAATTTGGTTAAAAAATATAATAAAAGTATTGAAAAATAGCTAAATAATGAAGAAGAGTTAGTAAAAGTTAAGAAAAAGTGAGAGAAAGCTGGAGCTGAAGCTAAAAAATTAATAGAAAAGGCACAAAGTAAAATTAATAAATTATTATCAGAATAAAGATTCTGATAGATTGTACCTATATAATGATCTGTAAGAAAAATAATTAGATGCAGTACTGGTTAATGAAATCTGAACCTGATGTTTGGTCAATTGATCAACAAAAAAAAGCTGGTTCAAAAGGTGCTCCTTGGGACGGTGTAAGAAATTATCAAGCGGCAAAAAATTTAAGAGGTATGAAAAAGGGAGACCTTTGTTTTTTTTATCATTCAAATATTGGAAAGGAAATTGTTGGTATAGTCGAGGTTATTAAGGAGGCTTTCTTAGATAAGACAGACAAAGATGGTCGTTTTGTAGCAGTTCAAGTAAAATTTAAAGAGAAGCTAAAAAAGAGTGTAACCCTCGAAGAAGTCAAAAAAAATAAGAATCTTGCTCATTTATCACTCATTAAACAGAGCAGATTATCTGTTATGTCAATTGACTCTAAAAGCTGGAAAATTTTATATAAGATGAGTAATATTTAAATATAAAAAATTTCATGTTAAAAATTAAAAAATCAAAAGTTAAAAAAAAAATTCCTAAAAAGTATACGGTTAAGAAAAAAATAAAGTCTATTAAAAAGAAATTTTTAAAAAAAATTGAAGAAAAAGAATTGGTTTTTAAAACTAAGCCTGAGTGGATAAAAAATGCTTTAATAA
>CAJQRR010000014.1 GCA_905612385.1 uncultured Candidatus Pelagibacter sp. | reverse complement strand
AGCTTAACTCAGTTTCAGTTACTAAAATTATTAATGATGTTAAAAAAAATGGTGATAAAGCTATTTTAAAATATGAAAAAAAATTTAATAAAAATAGTATTATTATTCCAAATCCTAAACAAATAACTAAAGTTATAAAGTCTCTAGACCCAAAAGTTAAAAAAGCAATCGACCTTGCTTATAATAGAATTTATAAATTCCACTCGTTACAAAAATTTAAAGATATTTCTTATACGGATAAACTACAAAATAAATTGGAATATAAATATGTTCCAATTGAATCGGTTGCAATTTATGTGCCTGGTTCAACAGCTTCATACCCATCAAGTGTTTTAATGAATGCAATTCCAGCTCTTGTTGCTGGAGTGAAAAGACTGGTTATGGTTAATCCAGCTCAAAAAGGTAAACAAAATCCTGCTGTATTATATGCTGCAAAGAAATGCAAAATTAAAGAGATTTATTCTATTGGAGGACCATCTGCTATTGCAGCTGTTGCTTATGGTACTAAGAAAATTAAAAAAGTTGACAAAATTGTAGGCCCTGGAAATTCTTATGTAGCAGAAGCAAAAAAGGAAGTTTTTGGAGATGTTGGAATTGAAGGAATGATTGCAGGCCCTTCTGAAGTGACAATTGTTTGTGATAAATTTTCAAACCCGGAATGGATAGCAAGCGATCTAATAGGGCAAGCAGAACACGATAATCTTGCTCAATGTATTTTAATTTCAAAAGACAAATCAATTATTAAAAAAGTTAATGATGAAATTATTAATCAATTAAAAGAACTGCCTAGAGCTGCAATTGCAAAAAATAGTTTACGCAATAATGGAATTTTAATTCATATGCAGTCTGACCAAAAAATTATTAATACAGTAAATAAAATTGCTCCTGAGCACTTAGAACTTAATACTAAGAATTATAAAAAAGTAGTGGGTAAGATTAAAAATGCAGGATCTATCTGTTTAGGAAAATATGCTGTAATGGCAATGACAGATTATAATGTTGGCTCTAATCACGTATTACCAACTAATTCTTCAGCTAGATATTCAAGTGGAGTTAGTGTTAATGAATTTTATAAAAGAATTTCATATATAAACCTATCAAAAAAAGGCATTGAAACCCTTGGTCCATCAGTTATAACACTTGCAAACTACGAGGGTTTAGCGGGACACGCTAAGTCGGTAGAAAAAAGAATTAGGAGAAAATAAATTTGTCAAAACAAGATATGCTGTCATTCTCAGGAATTGTCGAGGATTTATTACCGAATGCAATGTTCAGAGTTAAATTAGAAAACGGCCATATTGTTACAGCGCATGCTGCAGGCAAATTACGTAAGAACAGAATTAGAGTACTCCAAGGTGATAAGGTTCAAGTAGAAATGACACCTTACGATTTGACCAAAGGTCGTATCACTTTCAGAGGTTAACATAGGGCCCTGTAGCTCAGTTGGTAGAGCATCGGATTGAAAATCCGTGTGTCACTGGTTCGAGTCCAGTTGGGGCCACCACCACCTCTCTAAAAAATTTAATAATAAGTTCAATGTCTTTTTATATTTAGGTGTTGAAAATTATTCTTAATTGTCTAAAAGACTGCTCATGATTATAAATATTACATACAGAGAGACTTCAAGAAGCACTCATAGACTTTGTTTCCATAGCCTTTAGGCTATTTATTTATAATATAATTTTAAATCCACACAAAAATAATATAAAAACAAGGAATGCCTGCGTAGTATAACGGTTAGTACGATAGTTTGTGGAACTATAGGATTTGGTTCGATTCCAAGCGCGGGTACCAAAAAAAATGAATAAAGAAAATAAATTAATTCCTGGGTTACCCTCAGGATTTGAAGACCGATGGGGCAAGAAATTAATTCTCAAGAAAAAGTTAATTAATATTATTGAAACTAATTTTATAAAATTTGGTTTTGCTGCTCTTGAAACTCCTTCATTTGAAATTTCAGAAAATATCGGATCATTTCTTGCAGATGATGATAGCAATTCTATGTCTGACGTATTCTCATTTAAAGATGGTGAGAAAAATATTACTCTTAGATATGATTTATCAAGTCCGTTAGCTAGATTTGTTGCTCAAAACAATCAAGAATTACCCCTACCTTACAAAAGATATCAAATGGGTGATGTCTGGAGAAATGAAAAAGCAGGTAATGCTCGTTATAGAAGCTTTTTACAATGTGACGCCGATATAGTTGGTAACGTTAATCCAGCTCAAGCAAATGCTGAACTTTGTAATTTAATTGCAAGTACACTTCTTGCCTGTGGTTTAAAAAAAGATCAGTTCGTTGTTAACATTAGTAATAGAAAAATTGTTCAAGGTTTAATTGAAGACCTTAAAATATCTGAAGATAAAAAGATAAAGGTTATGAGAGCAATAGATAAATTAGATAAGCCTGGCTTTGGTTTAAGAGGAGTTGAAGATTTATTAAAAAAAGAAAGAGTAGATGTAAGTGGGGCGGTTACAAAAGGTGCTGACTTAACAGATGATCAAGCTTCACAAATAATCAACTTTTTAAAGGTTAAAGATTTAAAAGAATTAAAAGAAAATTTAAAAAACCCTTTATCTCAAGAAGGAATTAAAGAAGTTTCAGACTTACTAGAAATAGCAAGTTATGGTGATTATTTAGATCAAATAAAGACAAACTTTACAATCGTTAGAGGGCTTGCTTATTATGATGGATTTTGTGTTGAAACAAATTTAAATTTTAAGACAACAAACAGCAAAGGTAAAGAAGTTGATATTGGAAGTATTTGTTCAGGCGGACAATATAATAAATTAATTTCAAGATTTAAGGGAGTTGATATTCCTGGAACTGGAATGAGTATTGGTGTTGACCGATTATTATTTGCAATGATGCAACTTGATCAAATTGAAGTTGATGAGAAAAAACCAGCTATTATTTGTGTAATGGATGAAAAGTATTTAAAAAATTATTATGAGATTTTAAAAGTTTTAAGAGACAATAATATTAACTCTGAAATATTTTTAGATAGTAAAAAAAATCTAGGTAAACAGTTAACGTATGCGAATAAAAAACAATGCCCAGTAGCTGTTATTTGTGGTGAAAATGAATTTAAAGATAATACGATTACTTTGAAAAACCTTTTAGGGGTTAAAGGTGAAAACAATCAAGTAACGCTCCCAAAAGAAAACTTAATTGATGAAATCAAAAAATTTATCTGAAAAAATCCTTAGATCAGTTAAATCTAAAGGCTTTAAATACATTGATTTACCTTCAGTAATTGAAGCTAATCATATCGTTCAACGATCTGGGGAAAATTTTAGAAAGTTTATTTTTTCATTTACCGATCAAAATGGTAGTGAGCTTTGTCTAAGACCTGATCTAACTATTGCATCTTGCTTGAGGTATTTAGAAAACAATCTTAAAGGAAAAGAGAAAATATTTTATAGTGGTCAGGCTTATAGAAAATCAAATAATAAAAAAGATTCTATTATTAGAGACCAGGTTGGTTTTGAGATCATTGGTTCTAAAGATGAAAAAAAAGATGATAAGGAAATTATTAATACAGCCTTAAAATCTCTGTCTAATTTACAATATTCATCGGGAACTTTAAAAATTGGTAATGTTGAGATTTTCAATTTATTAATTTCAAAACTAGATATCCCGAAAAGATGGAAATTAAGACTTTCAAGGCATTTTTGGAGAGAAGAATATTTCAATGACTTATTAAAAAGGTTAGAGTCAAACTCTGATGTAGATCCAACAATTGTTGAAGTTGATAAAAAGAGATATCAAAAAATG
>CAJQRR010000013.1 GCA_905612385.1 uncultured Candidatus Pelagibacter sp. | reverse complement strand
TTTCTGTTTTGATACCCTCTTCCTTTAACTCGTTAAGATCTTCTTTTGTTGCAGTGCCATAAATACCTTTGGTTTTTTTTTTATCTTTATAATGCAGAGATCTTGCCTCATAAGCAAAATTTTCCCCAACATATTCAAAATTTTTTTTTATAAATTCTTGGTATTTATAAATTGTTTTTTTTATTTCTCTATATTTTTCACTAGATGAACTAATATCTCTCAAATTATTTTTTGACGTGCTTACACTAGGGGACATCAAACCTTTCCCAACATTTAATGAATTGCAAAAATGACAATTTAAGAATTTTTTCTTTTTAAGTTTTTCATATTCTTTAGACGATGAAAACCAACTATCAAAAGTAGTTTCACAATCTTTACATATGAGCTTGAATTTGATCATGAGTTATAGTTAATAATTAATAAAGTTAATTCAATATCAAATTAGCTTCTATAATCAGTATTAATCTCAATATATTTTTTTGTTAAATCCATTGTGTAGGCAGTAAAACTTTTTGAACCCATATTTAAATTTACTGAAATATCTATTGATTGGTCCTTCATATAGTTAGCTACTTCATT
The DNA here is from genome assembly GCA_905612385.1 of uncultured Candidatus Pelagibacter sp. Next base: position 3,167 of record CAJQRR010000013.1, on the reverse strand, counting down.
TTCTTTGTAATTTTTAAAAATTTGTCCTTTTTCTATAATTTTAATACCACCAAAGTTTATTGATAATTTTTTTAAATCTATTTTCACTCCAGATTTTCCTATGGCCATTATTATTCTACCCCAATTTGGATCTTCTCCTGCGACGGCTGTTTTAACAAGATTTGAATTCGCAATAGAAAAAGCTATCACTCTTGCTTCTTTCTCGCTTTTTGATTTAGCTATATTGATTGTAATAAATTTACTGGCTCCCTCACCATCTGCAACTATTCTTTTTGATAAGTTTAATAACACAGAGTGTAAAGCTTTATCAAAACTAACTATCTTTTTATCATTGATATTATTTACAGTTGGATTTTTTGCCTTAGCTGTTGAAAAAATTGAGACCATATCATTTGTGCTTGTGTCTCCATCACAAGTTATTGCATTAAAAGTTGTATCAATATTTTTTTTAAGCAATTTACTTAAGACATCATTTGAAAGGTCTGCATCTGTAAAAATATAACCTAAAGTGGTTGCCATATTTGGAAAGATCATTCCCGAACCTTTTGCTATTCCGTATATTTTAACTTTTGTATTTCCAATTTTACACTCTTCCATTGCAAGCTTTGGTTTTAGATCAGTTGTCATGATGCCTTGTGCAGCTTTCATCCAGATAAGTTTATTTTGGACATACCTAATTCTTTTAATCAATTCTGGTATATTTTTTTTTATCTTTTCAGTGGGATACTTTTCACCTATTGTTCCTGTGCATCCAAAAAGAATTTCATTATCAGATATTTTTTTTGGATAATCCTCATCTTCTTTTTGTTTTTTTGATAATTGGAAAGATACTTCTTTTGCAATTTCTTTTAAACCTTTGTAACCATCTGAGCCTGTGAAGGCATTAGCATTTCTAGTATTAACTATAAGAGATTTTATTTTTTTACTTTTTATATTTAAGTTCCATTTTATATTTTCTGAAACTATTTTAGATTGTGTATAAACAGAAGCATGGTTTGCTCCATCTCTGAAATAGAACATAACTAGGTCATCTCTTTGTTTGGTATATAAATTTGCACAAATAGCAGATATGGAAACTCCGTCTATATGCTCTAGATCTTGAAAGTCGCCTATTTTAGAGTTGAAAGTTTGGGTGTTTATAAAGTTTTTGAAGTTTAATGGCATCTATTTAAAATTTTTATTTAATACTTATATTAAAAGTTATAATTAATTATATATCAAAAATTAAATGCTTAATCCTTTAAATTTTCTTTCAAAATTCATTAAATCAAGCAATCAAAAAGAGCTTGATCGAATTGCTAAAATTGTTGAAAGAGTTAATTCTTATGAGGCTATAATTAGTAAGATTGCTGATGAAGAGTTTCCTCAAAAGACAATAGAGCTTAAAAAGAAACTTAATGAAGGCAAAAGTATAAACGATCTATTGCCCGAAGCTTTTGCCCTCGTAAGGGAGGCTTCGAAAAGAACCAGAAATGAAAGACATTATGATGTTCAAATAATAGGTGGTGTTGTTCTTCACGAAGGAAAAATTGCAGAAATGAGAACTGGTGAAGGTAAAACCCTTACCATAAGTCTTGCAGCTTACCTAAATGCCTTGCTTGGTAAAGGTGTTCACATTGTTACCGTTAATGATTATTTAGCCAAAAGAGATTCACAAGAAATGGGTGAGATTTATAAATTCTTAGGATTAACTTCTGGCTACATAAATAATGATCAAGATGATTACGAAAGAAAGAAAAATTATAATTTTGATATTACATACGCAACTAACAGTGAATTAGGATTTGACTATCTAAGAGATAATATGAAGCTCTCTAAAGAACAAATGTCTCAAAGAGGGCATGTTTATACCATTGTAGATGAAATAGATTCGTGCTTGATTGATGAGGCTAGAACCCCGTTGGTAATTTCTGGAGCTGCTGAAAATAAAACAGAACAATATCTTGCAATCGATAAGTTTATTAAAAGACTAGCACCCAATCATTATGAAATTGATGAAAAAGATAAAAATATTTTACTTACAAATGATGGAATAAATAATGTGGAAGAAATATTTTCTAATGCAGGAATTTTAAAAAATAATAACTTTTATGACCCTGAAAACTTGAGCTTAGTTCATCATGTTAATCAATCTTTAAGAGCTAATCATCTATTTGAAAAAGGAAAAGATTATATAGTTAAAGATGGAACATTAAAAATTATTGATGAGCTTACTGGAAGAATCTTGGAAGGAAGAAGATTTGGAGATGGGCTTCATCAAGCTCTGGAAGCAAAAGAAAGAATAGATGTACAGGCTGAAAATCAAACTCTTGCATCTATAACCTATCAAAATTATTTCAAGCTTTATGACAAGATTTCTGGATGTACCGGAACTGCTGCAACTGAGTCTCAAGAATTTTATGAAATATACAATTTAGTTGTTGTTATTATTCCTACTAATAAAAAGATGATCAGAAAAGACTGGAATGATCAAATTTTTAGAACTGAACTAGAAAAAAATAAAGCTATCATTGAAAAAATTATTGAATGTCACAAACAAGGACAGCCAATTTTAGTTTTTACCTCAAGTATCAATAAGTCTGAAATTTATTCAAAATTACTAAATGATGAAAAAATAAAACATGTCGTTTTAAATGCAAAGAATCACGAGAATGAGGCTGAAATCATAGCGAATGCAGGAAAAATGAACTCAGTTATAATTACTACAAGTATTTCAGGTAGAGGTGTTGATATTCAACTAGGTGGAAAAAAAGGAAGTCAACCTGATGAAGAACTCTTAGTGAACAAGAACAAGATAAAGTCATTAGGCGGATTGTATGTTATTGGCACTGAAAGAATGGAATCAAGGAGAGTGGATAATCAAGCAAGAGGACGCTCTGGACGACAAGGTGATGAAGGAAGTTCAATTTTTTATGTTAGTTTAGAAGATGACTTGATGAGAATTTTTGGCTCAGAATCTATGAATAACATCTTACAAAAACTTGGTTTAAAAGATGGGGAAAGTATTGACCACCCTTGGATTAATAAAGCGCTTGAAAGAGCGCAACAAAAAGTTGAAGCAAGAAACTTTGATATAAGAAAAAATTTACTTAAGTTTGATGATGTTTTAAATGATCAAAGACATGTAATATTTTCTCAAAGAAATAATGTAATGAATAGTGAAAAAG
>CAJQRR010000012.1 GCA_905612385.1 uncultured Candidatus Pelagibacter sp. | reverse complement strand
TCCACCAGCATCCGTCCACTCAGCAAGTGAAAAGAACATTGCTATTTGAGTGCTTGAAGCAACATACATTCCAATACCAAAAAACAATATATTTCCAAATGTGTTGTAACCCATCTGTCCACCTTGAACATCCCAGGTCATAGCTAAAACAATTAAGATATAAAGAAACGATAATTGAAGTTTATAAGCCGGGAATATAAATGCTCCAGCTAAACCAAAAATTATTAAGCCAGCGTATAATAAGGTATTTTTATTCATTATTTTAAATACTCTCTTTTTTTCGCTAATTTAAATCTTCTGTAGACTAGTATTATGACTAGTAATGAAAATACTGCTGCAATTCTAAATTCTGTTCCAAGCAAGTAATCAGACCATTCCTCAAATACCCCTAGACCCATACCAGATATTGCAACAGCTGGTAAATTTCCAAGTCCTGCAATAATTACAATCATGAACGATCTAACTGTGTAAGGTAATCCTGTATAAGGGTGAAGTGTAAATGTGATTGCAATACATGCTCCTGCTATTCCACATAATGCTGCATTAATTCCAAAGGTTGCTGCATAAACTTTCTCGGTATCAACTCCTAAAATTTTTGCTGCTCTCGCGTTTTGAGCTGTTGCTCTGATTGCTCTACCTAATTTTGATTTCTTCATGTAGATGACAAGAATAATTGCAGATATCACACAAACTGCTCCTGAAAATATTTTAGCATTTGGAAGTGTGACTGAGTTATTAAATAACATTGTTGTTCCAAAATTTGACTGAGCGACTACTACGTCTGCACCAAATGCAAAATTCATTAACTGTTGGGCTAAAATACTAATTCCAAATGTAGCGAGTATTGAAGTAAACAAATCTTTATCAACTACTTTATTGATAACAAGCTTGTACATTCCCCAACCCACACAATACATAATGATAGGTGATACAATCACTCCAAAAGCTGGGTGAATTCCTGAAAGATACATGAAGTATGCAATGTATCCGCCCATGATTACTAATTCTCCTTGAGCGATGTTTATTATGTTCATTACTCCCCATTGCAATGCCATTCCATAAGCGATTAATGCAAACAGAATACCAAGAAGTATTCCGTCCATTGACGCTTGAACCATTAAAATAGGAGCTTGGAAAATTAATAAATCCATAAATTCTTTAGATGTTTATAAAAAAATGCCCCCTATTACTAGGGAGCATTTTACATATTAGGTATTATCTTTTTGACCAAGATGGAATTGGGTGTACTAACTCAGCAGATGCCCATTTTGTAGGAGCAACAACTTTGTTTTCACACTTACTACCATCATCGTTACATGATACTTGAAAAAGTACCATTGGCTTAGATACATTCTGTCCACCTTCAGCAAATTTTATGTTTCCATAAAAAGTTTGCATGTCAGTTGCAGCTAAAGCATCTCTAACTTTTTTAGTATCAAATGATTGTGCTCTTTCGAACGCATCTTTGTAAACTAATAAAGCAGCTGATGATTCTGCAGCTTGGTATGGCGGTGCATATCCAAAAGCTTTAGTAAAGTCAGCATCATATTTCATACCACCACCAAAGAACTTATCTTTGTATGATAGAGATTTATGCCACTGAGAAGCACAAAGTGCGTACTCAGAAGCTTTACCATGTTGCTTAGATAATTTAGCAGCATCACAGTGAGTCATTGCTAACATTTTCACGTCAACTTTCATCTCTGAGATTTGTCTAATAGCTGTTAAAGCACCTTTAGTATGACCTGAAACCACAAGAACATCTGGATTAGTAGCTTTTACTTTAGATAAAGTAGCAGCCATATCGTTAAGCTCTTTTGGTAATTTATCATCTATAATGATTTTAGAACCTGTTCTTTTAGCAGCTTCAACAATACCCAATCTCACATCTTGTGAGAAAGCATCTTGTTCAAATGCCATTGCAATCTTAACTGGCTTTCCACCATTTTTTTCAACTGCAAGATCAATTGCTACATCAAGATATAAGTTAGCTGGTGCTAGTACTGCAAATAAATATTTGTAGCCTTTAGTGAATAACGATCTAGATGCACCGTTTGCTTCAACCATAGGAACTTCATATTTTTCAGTTACAGGTGCCATAGCTTTTGTAAGTCCTGAGCTATATGGCCCAAGCATGAACTGAACACCATCTTGTTGAATTAATCTTTCTGCAAGTTGAGCTGCTCTTCCTGAGTTTGATTCATCATCGTAATAAATAATTTCAAACTTGTAAGTTTTTCCACCAACTTTAACACCACCC
>CAJQRR010000011.1 GCA_905612385.1 uncultured Candidatus Pelagibacter sp. | reverse complement strand
TGGGCACTCCCTTCGGGTGATACAGATCTTAACTCAATGAAATGCTTAATAAGAAGCTCATGAACTTCTAGATTATCAAAATTTCCTTCGATTGATTTTAACATTTGGGCAATATTTACTTAAGAAGAGTTGTTAGGTGTCCCATTTTTCTTTTGTCTTTAATCTTTTTTTTAAGATAATCAAAGAAAAATTCATTTTCATTATTTTTTTTATTTCTGTAATTAATAATTTGGTCACCAATTATATTTATCATCATTGCATTCGATATTTTTTTAAGAGATATTTGTTCTAGCTTACAAACTGCTCTTACATGATTTTCAAATTGACTTACATTGTATGCGTTAATTGTTAAGTGACCTGAGTTATGAACTCTTGGTGCAATTTCATTTACATAAAGGTTGTCATTTCTATCAATAAAAAACTCAACACACAAAGTTCCAACATATTTTAATTCTTCAGAAATTTGAGTTGCCCATAGTTTTGATTGTTCTAGGATCTTATTACTAATATTGGCTGGAATTTTAGAATTCTTCAAAATTTGGTCTTCATGTACATTTTCAATGGGTTCATAAATTTCATATTTTTGAAAATTAAAACGGGTAATAATTATTGAGATTTCTTTTTTTAATTTTACTAATTTTTCTAAAATGTAACCTTTTGAATAATCAACATTAATTGAATCTAAATTTTCTAAACTATTAATTGGGTGTTGCCCTTTGCCATCATATCCTAGTGTTGTAGTTTTAAGGATACCAGGAAGTAAATCTTCAACTGATTCCATGTCAGATTTTTTTTCAATAGATACATACTGGGTAGTTCTTATATTAAGGTTATTGATAAAATCTTTTTCTGCTAATCTATGTTGAATTATTCTATTTACAGAAGGTTTTGGTAAAACAGGTTTTATTTTATTAATTTCATTTAATGTTTGATATGGAATATTTTCAAATTCATAGGTCACAACATCAACTTTATTCAAAAACTCTTTAATCTTGTTTTGATCGTTGTATTCACCGTGTATAAAATCATTAGAAAAATTTTGTGCAGGTGCATCAATATCGTCACAAAAAATAACTGTTTTAATTTCTAGTTTATTTGCAGCAATAGCAAGCATACTACCTAGCTGACCTCCACCTATAATTCCAAGAATTGGTTTAGACATATTTTAAAACTATTTTGGTTTTTTTTTAACAGATTTGGTTTGACTTAAACGGAACTGATTTAATTTTTTTTTGACAGTCAAATCACTAAGACCAATAATAGATGCGGCTAATAAGGCAGCATTAATTGCGCCATCTTCCCCAATTGCTAATGTTCCAACAGGTATTCCTTTTGGCATTTGTGCAATGGATAAAAGGCTATCAAGACCTTTTAGCTTTTTACTCTCAATTGGAACCCCTAGTACAGGTAGTGATGTAAGGGCTGAAATCATTCCTGGTAAATGTGCAGATCCTCCTGCTCCAGCAATAATTACTGCGATACCATTTTTTTCAGCATTAATAGCAAATTCATACATCCTATTAGGAGTTCTATGTGCTGATATTATTTTTATTTCAAATTTTATATTTAATTTTTTAAGAATATTTTTACAAAATATCATGGTTTTATAGTCAGATTGACTACCCATAACAATTGATATTTTTTTTAATTTATTTTTAGCCATTTAATGTAATTTTATTCTAACGTAAATTGTTATTTCAAATTAAGTCTAAAATTTCAATAAAATTAATAGAATTTATCTATCTTATTGATATTCTTTAAAACAAATAAGATCACAATGAATTTTAAAATTGATAATTTACAATATTGTAACTGGTCTAGAGAAATTTTTCAGATCAATAAACAAGCAGGACTGGATGCAATCCACGTAACCATTGTTTATCATGAAGATTTTGATGAGCTAAAAATGGTATTAAAAAACTGGGAAAATCACTTTTCAGAAAATTCCGACTTAATTTTTCATGGCAAAAGTTTTAAAGATATTGAAAAAGCTAAATCTGAAAATAAAACTGCAGTTTTTTTTGGTTTTCAAAATTGCTCACCTATAGAAGATGATATTGGATTAGTTGAAAAAGTTTACGATTTAGGATGCAGGTTTATGCAACTTACTTATAACAATCAGTCATTACTAGCGACAGGGTGTTATGAAGCAACAGATAGTGGAGTTACTAATTTTGGTAAAGAGGTAATTAAAGAAATGAATAGACTGGGCCTTGTAATAGACATGTCTCATTCAGCAGAAAAAAGTACAATTGATGCAATTGAGATAAGTGAAAAACCAATTGCAATAACTCATGCCAACCCTTTATTTTGGCATCCAGCTAAGAGAAATAAATCAAACGAATTGTTAAAGATTTTGTCAGAGCATAAAGGAATGTTGGGTCTGTCTTTATACCCTCATCATTTAAAAGATGGAACAGATTGTTCTTTAGAAAGCTTTTGTGAAATGACAGCTAAGACAGCTGAGATTATGGGAGTTGAAAAAATTGGAATAGGTTCAGATCTTTGTCTAAACCAACCAAATACTATTGTTGAGTGGATGAGAAATGGCACTTGGACTAAAAGTAAAAATTACGGAGAAGGGTCAAAAAATAAACCTGGTTTCCCAAAACAACCTGATTGGTTTTTAGATGCAAGAGGGTTTGAAAACTTAGAAGTAGGACTTAAAAAAATTGGTTTTTCAGAAAGTGAAGTTAATGGAATTCTTGGAAACAACTGGTATAATTTTTACAAAGAAATGAACCAATGAATATCTCATTAAGAGACCCCAATGTAGTAATGAAATTATCAAGACTAGGATCTTTTCATCAATCAAAACTTTCATTTTTAAGAAGTTTTTTAAAAGAGTTTAAAGATTGGGATTACAAAAGAGATTTATTTGAATTAAATGAGCATGGTTATGGCACAGCAGTTTATTCATTTAAGAAAAAAAATAGAGTGTATTCATTAATCTGTTTTGCAAATGAATTGAGTGAAAATGAAAGATCAGACAGGGTTATAGCTACTAAATGGGATGCAGCCTTTACGCTTTTCGACGGAGTTCCAACAAAACAAGATATTGAAAGATTACAAAACGAAGTACCAAGACAAGAGTTTGGTAGACTTTCTTATAAAGAACTAACACTTTCAAGAGCCAATAAATCAGTTAGAGTTTTCAATCATGTAGTTGAATGTTTAAGTGAAGGTAAGCAGCCTGATAATGATTTAATAACTAGCGTTGGTTATTTATATAGAACCACAGCAGTTTACGGGTCAGGTAAATTTGGCTTAGCAGATAGATTTAGAATTAAAGATAGAGAGGAAATATATGGTCCTTTTAGATTGGAAATGATGTTGGTTTATCTAGTTAGGCAATTTACTTTTGATCAAGTTAATCACGTTGCAAAAAGCAAGAACCCAAAAAAAGCTGTAAATCTTGATATAAATATTTGTAAAAGTTTAGGAATAGGAAATTCTACAGGTCTAGGAATGGCGCCATTTATTGTTAACCATCCAACTCTTTTAAATAATTGGATTTCTGCAAGAGAGATTTCTTTAAAAAATATAAGAGAAATAAAAAAAATAACAGAGAAAGATAAAAACTTATTTTTAGAATGTTTAAAGAAATCAATAAAGAATATCACTTCTTGGAATACAGAAAGTGAGTATCAAATAAATAAGATTAAATCTTTATTAAAAGATCTTAATGAATTTATTGTCTACTTAGATAATGATTTTAGTTTTGAGCAAGATTATGCTTTTAATGAACTGTATTTACATTTAGAAAAAGAATATTGTGAGGAGTGTATTGAATATGTCGTCTCAATGATGATGGAACCTTATGATGATATTACCTCACCTTTAATTAAAGAAATGAGTTCTGAAGAAGAAAAATATTTTAATATTCCAACTGAGAGAACTGTAGAAGATTTAAAGCAAATTTTAGAAAAAAAATATCCGGATATCTTAACTATAGATTTTACTAAAAAAAAAAATAATTTAAATTTTTGGTTTATTTCAAAAAATAAAGAAGAACCAAGGCTAGCAAATAGATTTGATGAAGTGGGCGCTGAGTTAGAACAACCTCTAGCAATAGCAAGAGACATTAAAAAACTTTATGAATTGTTATCAGTTACTAAAAATAGCTGGACTATTGCTAAATTTTTATCAACCAATAATGAATTAAGACATGTCGTTAGAAGAGCATTTATAGTAGAGAAATTTCCTTATTCTGAAATACAAGATAATACCATTGGCCAAGAAATAATACCTATTGATATGCTGAGACTAAAGTTATCTTTTTTTGGGGCTTTAAAATTTGATCCTCGTTCTGATAAATGGTTAAGAATATGCATGTTCCAAGGAGCACCCTTACCAGAGCAATTAAAAAACTATGATGAACATTGGGTTTATAACTAATCAACATGAGATCATTAAGTGAAATAGATACAGTTTCTAAAAGATCGAGTAAGGCTGCTGGATATTCATGGGGTATTGCAGAAGAGATTGGAAAAAATATAAGACTACTTGAGATTTTTAGCCTACCTGGAATTAAAAACTTAAATAGTTTTTTTAAGAAAAAAAAAGAATTAAAGTTAGAGAATATCAGCATCATAAAGCAAGACAATGAGGCTAATAAAAATGAATATTGTCCAATAATTGCAGGGGTAAATTTTTTAGATCAGATTAAAACTTTAGAAACTTTAAACGAGATAACGTTTAAAAAAGTCTCATATCCATTACTTTTCTTACCATTTGTAAGTAGGGCAGCTGAGGTGATTGGTAAAAGAATTTTCTTAAAAATAGATGATAGGGAATTTTTATTAAACTTTAATAACAATATTTATTCTAATTACGCTAAAAACGAAATCATTGAATCTGCTGAAAATATTTATTTAAAAGTTTTAGAAAATAGAGATTCGTTCGAAGAAAAAGAATGGAATGAACTCTATAAACTTTCAGAAGAAACTTTTGTTGAGGAAAATGAAAGCCTAAAACAAGGTGGA
>CAJQRR010000010.1 GCA_905612385.1 uncultured Candidatus Pelagibacter sp. | reverse complement strand
TTAGCAGTTGAATTTGGAGCTTATGGAGTGCCAGAAACTTTCTTAATAGATAATAATAAAGATATAATTAAAAAATTTGTTGGTCCACTTAATCAAGAAATTATTAATGAAATTAAATTAATTATTAAATGAAAATTTTAAAGATATTTATAGTCCTTTTTTTAGTTACGAATTTTTTGGAATTAAGATCTGATGAAACCAACGATGTTTTAAAAAATAAAATCTTAAAAAATATCCGTTGCTTGATTTGTCAGGGTCAGTCAGTATATGATTCAGAATCTGAGTTTGCTTCTAGTATTAAATTAGTTGTTGATAGAAAACTTAACGAAGGACTAAAAGAAAAACAAATATACCAATTTTTAAGAGAAAAGTATGGTGATTGGGTGATTTTTGATCCACAATTAAACAAAAACACTTATGTTTTATGGATATTACCATTATTGTTATTTTTGTTTGGTGGTGCAATAATATATAAAAAAATATTATCTAATAAAAGTAACAAAATTTAAATGAAGTATTACAAATTAATAGCAAGATTTTTATTCATCCTTTTTTTTAGTCTATTTTCTTCAATAGTGAATTCAGAAGAGAATAGCTCTAAATTTAATATTTATTCAGGAATGTTTGATTTCAGTGATGCTGGTAAAAAATCAAAATTAATTGGTTTTCAGCATCAAAATGAAGATTTAAATAGAGATACATTTTTAGGTAATATTTCTCCAGTAACTGGCGCTTTAGTTACAGCAGATTCTGCAACATACATTTACACGGGTGTGCAAGCTAATTATAAATTAGGAAAAATTAATTTTACCCCAAGCTTCACTCCAGGACTTTATAAAGGTAACGGAAAAGACCTTGGTCATGTTATAGAATTTAAAAGCGAGCTTCAAATTTCTATAGATTTATTTAGTAATAGCCAACTAGGCTTTTCCTATAATCATCTTTCCAATGCTAGCTTAGGCACTAAAAACCCTGGGGCAAATAGTTATATGTTTAATTTCTTTAAAACGTTCTAAAAGAATTATATGAACTTAAATGACTGCCATAACTTTAGTGATTTTAGAAAATTAGCTAAAAAAAAATTACCCTCACCTATATTTCACTATATTGATGGTGCAGCAGATGATGAAACTACTTATGAGAGAAATACGAGCTCATTTAATGATGTTGATTTAGTTCCCAATGTTTTAAGAGGCGTTGAAAATGTTGATTTATCTACAACTATTTTTGGAAAAAAATTAGATCTACCTTTTTATCTTGCACCAACAGCACTACAGAGATTATTTCATTATGATGGAGAAAGAGCAGTTGGAAAAGCAGCTCAAAAATTTAACACAATGTTCGGTGTTTCAGCTCTTGCAACTGTAAGTGTTGAGGAAATAGCATCACTGGTTGATACACCAAAAATGTTTCAGTTTTATTTTCATAAAGACAGAGGTTTAAATGATTCTTGTTTAGAAAGAGCAAAAGCAGCTAAATTTGATGTTATGGCTTTAACAGTAGATACAATAACTGGAGGAAACCGTGAAAGAGATTTAAGAACTGGATTTACTTCACCTCCAAAGCTTACACCTTCAAGTCTTTTTAGTTTTGCCACAAAACCAATGTGGGGAATAAACTATTTAACAAAAGGTAAATTTGAATTACCTCACCTTCAAGATTATGTTAAAGAGGGTACAGACACTAATACTTCAATAGGACAATACTTTTCTACCATGTTGGATCAATCCATGAATTGGAAAGATGCTGAAAAACTTTGTTCTCAATGGGGAGGTCACTTTGCTCTAAAAGGCATAATGAGCGTTGAGGATGCAAAACGTGCAGTAGATATTGGATGTACAGGAATAATGGTTTCAAATCATGGTGGAAGACAACTAGACGGATCTAGAGCACCCTTTGATCAGCTTGCTGAAATCGTTGATGCTGTTGGGGATAAATTAGATGTAATTTGTGAAGGTGGATTTCAAAGAGGAACTCATATGCTTAAAGCGTTATCACTAGGTGCAAAAGCATGTTCAGGAGGAAGACTTTATTTATATGCTCTAGCTGCCGGGGGACAAGCAGGTGTTGAGAGGGCTATTGAAAAGTATAAAGCTGAATTAGTAAGAGATATGAAATTAATGGGTTGTACTAAAATTAGTGACCTAAACAGAGATAACTTAAGATTTAGAAGGTAGTGAATTTAAAGGATTGTTACAACTTTAGTGATTTTAGAAAATTAGCTAAAAAAAAATTACCTTCTCCAATTTTTCATTACATTGATGGTGGTGCAGATGATGAGTCAACTCTAAGAAGAAATACCGAATCCTTTAATGACTGTGATTTAGTTCCAAATATACTTGCAAGTGTAGGTAAACCTGATTTATCAACAACTGTTTTTGGAAAAAAAATTGATATGCCAATTTTCCTTTCACCAACAGCAATGCAAAGACTTTATCATCATGACGGGGATAAAGCATCAGCAAGAGCTGCAGAAAAATTTGGAACCTTTTATAGTATGTCCACCATGGCAAATAATACGATTGAAGAGATTTCATCAATTTCAAGTGGACCAAAATTATTTCAACTTTATGTTCATAAGGATCAATCAATAACAGACGATCTAATTGACAGATGTAAAGTATCTGGTTTTGATGGTATGTGTTTAACAGTTGATACTTTAGTTGCTGGTAACAGAGAGAGAGATCACAGAACTGGATTTACCACACCCCCAAAACTTACACTCCAAAGTTTAATGAGTTTCGCCATGAGACCTGAATGGGTATTTAATTATTTTACTCATAAAAAATTTGAATTATCTAATGTTAAAAATAAAACAGATAAAGGTACAAATATTTCAAAGTCAGTCATTGAATATATTAATGAACAATATGATCCAGCTATGAATTGGAAAGATGCAGAATATTGCGTAAAAAAATGGAATGGATCTTTTGCATTAAAAGGTGTGATGTCAGTTGAGGATGCAAAAAAAGCTATAGATATTGGATGCACAGCAATAATGGTTTCAAATCATGGAGGAAGGCAGTTGGATGGATCAAGATCACCTTTTGATCAAGTTTCTGCCATTAGAGAGGCTGTTGGAGATAAACTAGAAATAATTTTAGATGGGGGAGTAAGAAGAGGAACCCATGTTTTAAAAGCTTTGGCTGCAGGCGCAACGGCGTGTAGTTTTGGAAAGATGTTTCTATTCTCTTTAGCTGCAGGGGGCCAACAAGGAGTTGAGCATTTATTGCAAAATATGCATGATGAGATTAATAGAAATATGGTTTTAATGGGTTGTAAAAATCTAAAAGAATTAAATAGTTCAAAATTAATCTATAGAAAGTAATTTTAATCGTATATTTTTTATTAATAATAAATATGTATAATTAAAATAAATTTTTATGAGAAAATCAATTATATAATTAAACTATGAAATTAGCAAAAAATTTAGAAAGATTAGGAACAGAGTCAGCATTCACTGTATTGGCTGAAGCAAAAAAATTAGAAGTTCAAGGCTACCCAATGATTCATTTAGGGTTGGGACAACCAGATTTTAAAACACCAAAACATGTTGTTGAAGCGGCAAAAAAAGCTCTAGATGATGGACATCATGGATATGTATTATCAAATGGAATTTTAGAGTGCAGACAATCAGTTTCTAGAAAAATTAAAAAACTTTATAATCAAGATATTGATCCTGAAAGAATTTTAATCATGCCTGGTGGAAAACCAACAATGAGTTATGCAATTCAATGTTTTGGTGAGCCAGGTGCAGAGATAATTCACCCAACTCCTGCTTTTCCAATTTATGAATCTATGATTAATTACACTGGTTCAACAGCAGTACCATATGATTTAACTGAAGATAAAGATTTAAAATTTAACCCAGAAAAAATTTTATCTTTGATTACAGATAAAACTAGATTGTTGATATTAATAAACCCAAATAATCCAACAGGAAGTTTTGTAGAAAAAGCAGATGTTGATGTATTAGCTGAAGGTCTTAAAAAATATCCACATGTAACGATTTTAAGTGATGAAATTTACAGTAGACAAATTTTTGATAATAAAGAAATGCCATCATTTTTTAATTATCCAGAATTAAGAGAAAGATTAATTGTTTTAGAAGGTTGGAGTAAAGCATACTCAATGACAGGGTGGAGACTAGGATGGAGTTTTTGGCCTAAAGAATTAGTTCCACATGTAAATAAACTTTTAATAAATAGCGTCTCTTGTGTAAACGCAGCAGCTCAATTTGCAGGTATTGCTGCCTTAGATGGACCAGATGACTCAATTAATGAGATGATGAAAGAATTTACTATAAGAAGAAAGTTAATTCATGAGGGTTTAAATAGTTTACCAGGTGTAGAATGTAGTTTACCCGGTGGAGCCTTCTATGCATTTCCTAAAGTTATTGGAACTGGAATGAACGGCTCAGAATTTGCAAAAAAAGCTATGCATGAAGCGGGTGTTGCTATAGTTCCTGGAACTGCTTTTGGCAAAACATCTAAGGATTATGTAAGATTTAGTTTTGCTGCTTCACAAGAAAATATTTCTCAAGCATTAGATAATATTAAAAAGATGTTGGGCTAAAAATATTTTTAATTAAGATCAAAAATTTTACCTGGATTCATTATATTGTTTGGATCAAGGCTTCTTTTAATTGATTTCATCAGAGGTAAATTATCCGGATGTTCTTTCAATAAATAAGCTTTCTTTTGCAAGCCAATTCCGTGTTCTCCTGTAATCGTACCCTCTAGTTCTAAAGTTTTATCAATTAGTTTGTCACTAAAATCTCTTATTTTTTGATATGAGCCTTCAACTGCTGGGTCATACATTAAAATTGCATGAAAGTTTCCATCACCAACATGACCAACCATTGGAGCTTTAAGACCAAATTTCTTAATTTCTGTTTCAGCAAAATTAATACACTCAACTAAATTAGAAACAGGCACACATACATCTGTGGAATATATTTTTACATTTTTGCCTTGTGCTTTTACAGACCAATATACATCATGTCTTGCTTGCCATAATTTATTTCTATCCTCAAGTGACTCAGCCCATTTAAAGTCACTACCATTATTATTTTTTGATAATTCTTCAACAATTTTAATTGTTTCTTTGTTTGATTCTTCACTACCATGAAATTCAAAAAAGAGTGTTGGCTTTGCTTCCATATTCTCTAACTTTGAGTACTCAATGCAAATTTCCATTTGATCTTTATTTAACATTTCTATTCTCGCGATTGGAACACCATACTGAATAACTTCTTGAGATGTTAAAACGGCAGTCTCAAGATCAGGAAAATGGCACACAGCGCTCATTATACTTTCAGGTATTGGTGATAATCTTAAATGTACTTCAGTAATAACTCCTAAAGTTCCTTCAGAACCTATAAACAAATTTGTTAAATTATATCCAGCTGATGATTTTTTTGTACGAGTTCCAGTTTTAACAATTTCACCACTTGGTAGTACCACAGTCAAGCCTGATACAACTGTTCTCATTGTCCCATATTTGACAGCCATCGTGCCTGAAGCTGAGGTTGAAGCCATTCCGCCTAAAGCAGCATCTGCGCCAGGATCAATTGGAAAAAAAATACCATCATCTCTCAGATGCTCATTCAATTGCTTCCTAGTTACATTTGCTTGTACTCTACAATCAAAATCTCCAGCATTAACACTTAAAACTTTATTCATTTTTTCTAAAGATAAAGTTACACCATTTTCATTTCCAACAGCATTACCCTCTAGAGACGTTCCAGTTCCAAAAGGAACAACTGGTATTTTATGTTTGTTGCATAATGATAATATTTTTGAAACTTCCTCGTTCGTTTCTGGAAAAACTACAGCTTGAGATAAAACTGCTTCATAGGCATCTTCACCTCTAGCATAATTTGCTCTAGTAGATTTTGATATAGAAAATCTATCTTTTAAAAGACTTGAAAGTTCAGTTTGTAATATGTTGTTTTCCATTTTTTTTTAAATAGTATACCAATCTTATAAGAAAAAAAAATAGTCTAAAACATGAAAAAAATATTAATTACGAGAAGATTACTAAAAGCAAGTGAAGAAAAAGCCTCGAAAATCTTTGATGCAAATATTAATGCTAATGATGAACTATATTCACAGTCAAAATTAATTGAATTAAGTCAAGGTTGTGATGCAATTTTAACATCTCTAACAGAAAAAATGGATGAAGATATAATCAACAAACTGCCAGATAGTATCAAGGTAATCTCTAATTTTGCTGTTGGCTTTGGAAATATAGACTTGGAGGCAGCAAAAAAAAGAGGAATAGCAGTTACAAACACACCTGATGTTTTAACAGATGCTACAGCAGAGATTGCAATGCTTTTAATACTTGGTGCTGCAAGAAGAGCTCCAGAGGGAATTGAGCACGCAAAGAATAGTGACTGGAAATGGTCAGCAGATTTTTTGATTGGTAAACAATTAACAGGAGCGAGATTAGGAATTTTGGGAATGGGAAGGATTGGTAGAGCGGTAGCAAAACTTTCAAGACCTTTTGGAATGGAAATTCACTATCACAATAGATCTAAATTAACTCCAGAACTTGAAGAAGGTGCGATTTATCATGAAAATATTAAAAGCTTATTTTCTGTATCTGATATCTTAGCAATAAACTGTCCAGCCACAAAAGAGACTATAAATATAATCAATAAAGAAACTTTAGAATACTTCCCAACTGGTGCAATAATTACAAATAGTGCAAGAGGAGATATGATTGATGATGAGGCCATGTTAGATGCTTTAGACAGAAGAAAAATTTATGCAGTTGGATTAGATGTTTACAAAGGTGAACCCAACTTAAACTCTGGTTATTTAAAACACAAAAGTGCTTTTATTTTACCTCACCTTGGAAGTTCAACAAAACAAACAAGAACTGCTATGGGAGATTTGGCAGTAGATAATATTAATGAGTTTTTTAAAACTGGAAATTGTAAGAATAAAGTAAATTAACTTTATCACAAGTTCCAAATTTAAATTATGAATAAAATGGTTTTGCCCAAACAAAAAGCAGTTACTATTTTTTTAGTTTTTGCTTTTGGGTATTATATTTCAAATTTATTAAGAGCAATCACTGCAACTATTTCACCAGAACTTGTATCAGAATTTAATTTGTCAGCTGGTAATTTAGGACTTTTAGGAGGTGGTTATTTTTTAGGATTTGCATCTGTCCAAATTCCTTTAGGATATTTGTTAGATAAAAGTGGACCAAAAAAAATAGTTTCCTACTTTTTATTAATTGCAATTGTAGGCATGATTTCATTTTCTTTATCTCAAAATTTTACCTCTCTTTTGCTTTCTAGAATTTTAATTGGAGTAGGTGTTGGAGCCTGTTTGATGGGACCACTCACTGCTTATAGAGTTTGGTTTCAAGATGAAACTCAGCAGAGAGCAAACTCATGGATGTTAATGACTGGCGCGATAGGAATGTTATCATCTAGTTTACCAGTTCAATTTTTTTTACCAATAATAGGTTGGAGGTTGATATTTATAATTTTGGCAATATTAACAATTCTTTGTATTGTATTAATCGTTATTTTTATTCCAAACTGGAATAAAGCAAACGTTCAAAATACACCTGATGACAATGGCTCTTTAAAAGAAGTTTGGCAGAATAAACTTTTTAAAAGTTTAGTACCGATGGGTATCTTTAATTATGGGGGCTTATTTGCTGTTCAAACTTTATGGGCAGGACCGTGGATGGTTAAAGTATCTGGGTATACACCAGAAGAAAGTGCAAATGGTTTATTTATTATTTATCTTTCCTTACTTTTTTCCTTCTTAATTTGGGGATACTTTGTCCCAAAATTTTCTAAAAGTGTCTCTGATGCAATAAGGTTATTGAAATTTGGGGCACCACTAAACTTAATAGTATTAGCCTTTATAATTTACCTAGGACCAAAAGCTGGAGCACTTCATTGGGCACTTTTTGCAGTAAGTTCGGTATTTTTATCCTTAAGTCAACCAGCTGTTGGAATGGCTTTTTCACTTTCAAATGCTGGAAAAGCACTAACTTCGTTTAATTTACTTCTTTTTATTGGGGCATTCGCACTTCAATGGATTATTGGGGTTATTATTGATTTAACAATGAACTTAGGTTTTTCAGAAATTTCAGGTTTTAGATTTGCTATGATATTTTTTTTATTAACTTCTTTTTTTTCTTACCTATTTTTCTTAATAAAAAATTCTAAAAATTAATTTTACTTTAAATGTTTGTAAATTGTAGTTCGTGAAACACCAAGCTTCCTAGAAACTGCACTAATATTTCCAGTTTCTAAAAAAGTAGATTTAATTAAAGTACATCTATCTTCTTTAAACTTTGAGCCTTTACATTTATTACATGCATGATTTTTTACTTTTGTTTCCTTGGGTATTCTTTGCTTAAAATTTTGACTTTTTATTATAAAAACAGATGAACCTAAATGATCAGAAATTTTTGTTATTTTATTTTGTAAAATTTCATTCGCAATTGAAGAAAATGAAGTAATAAAAATATTATTAAACTTTTCATTCTTTATTGTTAAGAGGCCATGTAGCATAATTCTTGCATTTGAATTAGAGCCAACAATAAATCCATCACCATTAATCGCAAGTAGACCGACACTATTAGTGCTTAAATATTCTTGACGTGGATGAAATGATAAAATTAATTCATCTTTAAATTGATTTAAAAATAATTTTGTTTCGATACTTTTTGTAGCAAGTTTAACTAGAGCCAAAGTATGTTGTTCTCTTGAATGAACATCTGTAGAGGCATCTATTATACCAATAGTTTTCCCTTCATGATTTAGTATGGGACTTGCAAAACAAGATAATTTTCCATGTGATTCAAAAAAATGTTCTTTACCTGAAACTATAGAGTCTTTATTAAGAGTAACAACTTGCCCCAACCCATTTGTACCTCCAATTTCTTCTCTCCAAATTGATCCCGGTATTACAATTTTTCCAACATCAGTTTTAAGACAGGTTTTATCATAAATAGTATCCATAACAGATCCAGTACTGTCAGAATATGCTACCATAAAGTTTGTCCCAGCTATTTGTGAATACAAAAGTTCAAGCTCAGGGTTTACCAGTCTTCTGATATATTCATTTTTTTCTCTAAGCTCATCAAGTTCTTTAGAAGTAAGAATTGTTCTTTTTGGATTTTCAAGTGGATCTAGTCCACTTGAAATACATCTTTTCCAACTATCAGAAATATCTTTATCAATCAAAGAAGGCAAAAAACCTCTTCTCTTAGTAAGGTCTGAGAATTCTTTTTCAAAAGATATTAAATTTGACATTTCTTATTTTAAGACTTTATTAAAAAATCAACAACCAACCAGAAGTTGTATTTTGTTAACTTTCTGAACACTTTTTTGTCTGATTGACTCTCTGTTATCAGTCATATTGGATAGGGTTTCTTAATACAAAAATTAACAAACTAGAGAGAGAGAAAATATGAAGGCACAAGTTTTACATAAATATAATCCAAAGATGGATGAAAAGGTTTGGGTTACTGAGCAAGAAATGCCAGATCCAAAATTAGAAAAATCATCAGATGTTATTGTTAAAATTGGTGCTGCAGGAGTTTGTAGAACTGACCTACATATTATTGAAGGTGTTTGGGAACATATTCAAGATCCTAAAGGAGATTTGTTACCTATGGTTATGGGTCATGAAAATGCTGGATGGGTTGAAGAAGTAGGAAAAGATGTTGTTGGATTTAAAAAAGGTGACCCAGTTATTTTGCACCCAATTATTTCAGGAACTGATGGAACTTGTTTAAGCTGCCGTAGAGGTTTAGATCAACATGCTGAAGATGGAGCATTTCCAGGTTTGAATATTAAAGAAGGTGGGTATGCAGAATTACTTAAAACAAGTGTGCGTAATTTAATTAAACTACCTACCATATTAGCACCAAAAGATGTTGCGCCATTTTCTGATGCTGGATTAACTGCTTACAGAGTTGTTAAAAAAGCTACTAGACATTTATTACCAGGTCAGACTTGTGTAATTATTGGTGCTGGTGGACTTGGCCATATTGCAATTCAATGTTTAAAAGCGATGTGTGCAGCAAATATTATTATCGTTGAAAAATCTGCTGAAGCATTAAAGCATGCAATGTCGCTTGGTGGTGATGAGGGAGTTTTAATTGATGGTAATGAAACTGAAAGAGTTTTAGAGCTTACCAAAGGTAAAGGTGGCGAAGCTGTAATCGATTTTGTTGGTGAAAAAGGATCAACAGCAATGGGTATTAAAATGACAGCAGGTAGTGGATATTATTATATTGTTGGTTATGGTGAAGAAATCAGAGTTTTAGCTGTTGATGTAATTATTTCAGAAAAAACAATAGTTGGAAATTTAGTAGGAACGTGGTCTGAGTTATATGAGTTGATGGAGTTAGCTAACAAAGGGTTAGTTACACTTTCTATGCAAGAATATAAATTAGGCGATGCTAATAAAGCGCTTCATGATCTTAACGAAGGTAAAGTTAAGGGAAGAGCCGTTTTAGTTCCATAATAATAAATAACGAGAGGGATAAATGAAAATAATAAAAACTTGCTTAAGTGCTATGATATCAGGTGTACTGATATTTAGTCCAGCTTTTGCAGATAAGTGGAGCGATCAATTTCCGCATATCAAGGCAACAGGAGATATTTCTGGTGACTGTTCTTATGAAAAAATTTCAAAAAAGAACTACAAAGGAAAAACTCTTAAAATAAATACGCACGCAGTTCCAGTAATTGGACAGCCTACAGCTCTTCATGCTGAACAGTTTGCTAAATTAACAGGTGCAACAGTTGATGTAACACATACACCAGCAGGTGATTTGTATGCAAAAGCTATGGTTCCTTTTAAAGCTGGTCAATCTCCATACGATATCGTATTTGGATTTTCTAACTTTATAAATGACTGGAGACAATACTTAGCACCAGTTCCAAAAAAATACATGAACACAAAAGAGATGAAAGATGTAACAAAATCTCATGTGGGTGTTTCTTCTTGGGATGGAACTATGTATCAATATCCAGTTGATGGAGACAGGCATTATCTAAAATACAGAAAAGATGTAATTGATAATCCTGAGATGCAAAAAAAATACAAAGCAGATACTGGTAAAGAGTTAAAAGTTCCTACAACTTGGAAAGAATATGGCGAAATGGCCAAATACTTTAACGGTTGGGATTGGGATGGAGATGGAGAAAAAGAATACGGTTCAGCTGAAGTTATGAAAAAAGACGACTTAATGTTTGCAGCTTTTTTCAGTAGATCAGTGGCGTATGCTAAAAATCCAAGAACTCCAGGTGGTTTCTTTTTTGATTTAGAAACTATGAAACCAAATATTAATAATCCAGGGTTTGTTGAAGCTTTAACTGACTGGGTAGAAGCTACCAAGTATGTTCCTCCAGGAGGAATTAACTTTGGACTAGGTGATGAAATTGGATCATTTGGTGGTGGCCAAACTTTGTTTAGTTTTTCATGGGATGATGCTTTTATTGCAGCGATGCAAGACGACAGTCCTATAAAAAATAAAGTAGGTACAGCTCCTCTTCCAGGTGCAGATAAAGTTTGGAATAGAGTATCTGGCAAATGGGATAACAAATATAATCAAGCACCATACATAGTATGGGGTTGGGCAGTAGGTGTTGCTAAGAAAAGTAAAGTACAAGAGATGGCGTTTGACTATCTATGTTTCTTTTCTAACGGAGCAAACCACCAAGCTGACTTAGCTATTGGTAATTTTGGTGTTAATCCATTTAAAAACTCTGATTTTGATCCAAATCTTTATATAGACACAATGGGTTGGGATGCAGATATTGCTAAAAGTTATACTAAGACACTTAAAGATATGGAAAAAAGTAAGAATAGAGTTTTCCCTTTAAGAGTACGTGGTGTATTTGAGTTCACTAGTGCGGTTGCAACTGGAACTTCTAAGGCTTTAGCTGGACAGCTATCACCTCAAGAAGCGTTAGATGAAGTCGCTAAAGAGTGGGAAGCAATTGTCAAAAGAGTTGGAAAATCAGCAGTACAAGAAGATTATGCTGTTGGTGTCAAAATGGAAGACAACAAGTTATAAAAATAACTTTATGTGGCCACTTTTAATTAGTGGCCACATACATTATATTCAAAATTCA
>CAJQRR010000009.1 GCA_905612385.1 uncultured Candidatus Pelagibacter sp. | reverse complement strand
ATTAAGAGTCTTGCCCTCCAGAGATTTATTTTTGTTTATCTGATTTTCAAACAATTTTTTTTGGATTATTTCTAATCTTTCTTTAGATTTTTTTTTATCTACTAATTCTAAATCGGCAGCTACAGTGCCTGGTCTTGGGCTAAAAATAAAAGAATATGAATTAATAAATCCTACTTTTTCAATTAACTTCATCGTATATTTAAAATCATCATCACTTTCTTCTGGGTATCCAATGATAAAATCACTTGAAAACTCTATATTGGGATTAATCTTTTTTAATTTTTCATAATTTATTAAATATTCTTCAATAGTGTGTTTTCTATTCATTTGTTTTAAGATTTTATTTGATCCACTCTGCACTGGTAGATGAACTAAAGGCATTAGTTTGGTTGATTTTTTATAAACATTTATCAAATCATCAGTCATGTCTTTGGGGTGAGATGTGGTATATCTAATTCTTTCAAGCTCATTGATACTTTCTAACTCTAACAATAAATCAGATAATCTAAATTCTTTATTTTTATCTTTATAGCTATAAGCATTCACATTTTGCCCTAATAAAATAATTTCTTTTGCACCACTTTGAATTAATTCCTTTGCTTCGTTGATGATTTGATCAAAAGGTCTCGAATACTCAGGTCCCCGCGTATAAGGCACTACACAGAAATGACAGAATTTATCACAACCTTCTTGGATTGTTAAAAATGAAGAGACTTTACTATCTTTATTTTTAATTTTACTTAAATAATTAAATTTAGAAATTGTATCAAATTCTGTTTCTTCTTCTTTTTTTTTATTTTTTGCATGATTTAATATTGCATCATTTATCTTATGGTAAGACTGTGGGCCAATTACAATATCAATATAAGGTTCTCTTTTTAACATTTCTTGATTTTCAGCTTGGGCAACACAACCTGCTACAATTACAATTGGTTTTTTTTTCTCCCTAAAAATTTTTTTAACTCTTCCTATTTCGTGGTAAACTTTTTCTTTTGCTTTATCACGGATATGACAAGTATTTAAAAGATAACAATTTGCATCTTCATATTTTTCAGTTTTTTCAAAACCAATTTTTTTAACAGTATCAAATATACGATTTGAATCATATTCATTCATTTGACAACCAAAAGTTTTAATAAATATTTTTTTCAACATCAAGTTAGGATTTTTTTTTAACCCCATATAATTCTAATTTGTGATCAACCAATCTATATCCATATTTATCAGCAATTTTTTCTTGTAACTTTTCTATTTCTTCATCAACAAATTCTATAATTTCACCTGATTTAACATCAATTAAATGATCGTGATGTCCTTCATTTAATTCTTCGTATCTAGCTTTACCTCCCTTAAAATCATGTTTTGCTAGAATACCCAACTCCTCAAAAAGTTTTACTGTTCTGTATACTGTAGCAATACTTATTTTTGGATCAATTTTTGAAACTCTATTATAAAGTTCATCTACATCTGGATGATCGTTCGACTCTGACATTACTTTTGCAATAATTTTTCTTTGATCTGTAAGTTTAACTCCTTTAGCTAAACATTTTTGTTCAATATTTTCTGACATATTTTAATTTTAACTTAAATAAATGGGATTAATCAAATTCTTTTTAATCTTAAATTTATCACATAAACTAGGGACATTCTCATATTTAACATCCTCAAATCCTACAAAATCGTCAAAACTAAAACAATAATAATTGATTTTTTTAGTTAGAAATAAAGCTTTAATCGTTGCTAGTGAGTTTCTAATTCCCGCAAAACTACCTGGTCCTCTGTTAGCATAAATAACATCAATTTGATCTAATGAACAAGAGTTTATCTTTAAAAAATCATTAATTAAGATTATTAATTTTTCAAAATTAATTTTACTATTTTCGTGAACACAAGTATAAATATTTTCACTAACTATGAGTGTTAAAAAAATCTTATCTCTTGTGGCATCTACTATTAAATTTTTCATTATAATAATTTTATTTGCCATCAATTCTAAAGCAGAAGAGAATAATATCAAATATTATTCTGAAGATAGTGGCATTCTTTCATTAATGTATCATCGCTTTGATGAGAGCAAGTATCCTTCAACAAATATACAGATGGATGTCTTCAAAGAACAAATATCTATAATAAATAGCTTAAATTACAATTTTTATGATCCACAACATTTACAAAAAAATTTTAATATAGCAAAGAATGAAAAAAAAATACTTATTACTATAGATGATGCTTTCTCATCTTTTTATAAATTTGCTTGGCCATATTTAAAGAAAGAGAAAATTCCTTTTATTTTATTTGTTTCGACAGAAGCTGTAGGTAGAAATGGCTATATGAGTTGGGAACAAATAAAAGAAATAGACAAAGAACCATACGCTTATATTGGTAATCACTCACACTCTCATGATTATCTAGTTGATCTAGAAACTGAGGTTTTTTTGTCCGATATAAATACTTCAATTAAAATTTTTAATCAGTACTTAGGTTATAATCCGATTTTTTTTTCATATCCATTTGGTGAATATAGCAAAACTATTAAAG
>CAJQRR010000008.1 GCA_905612385.1 uncultured Candidatus Pelagibacter sp. | reverse complement strand
CAACCGGATTACCTGAAGCATCGTATGAAATAATATTGCCGTCTGTTCCACTAGCCATTTTTGCTAATGTAATTGCGTTGTCTGGTACAGTTGCGTTAGCAAAAGCTGGAGGTTGTCCTGCACCTGCACTTGTTAATACTTGTGCTGCACTTCCAGTTGCTACTGCAACTACTGCACCACTATTATCATATGAAATTATATTACCATCAGTTCCTGCAGCTAATTTATTAAGAGGTATAGTTGCATTAATTAATTGTGAACCGTTTATTGTTTTGTTTGTTAAAGTATCTGTTGTAGCTTTTCCAACTAAAGTATCGGTTGCGGCAGGTAAAGTTACTGTTACATCATTTGTTGCCGCTGGTCCTTTTAAGGTAACTGAATTTGTGCCGTTATCTGTGTCTTCTTTAAATAATATTGAACCGGCAGTTGAAGATGTACCTTCTAATACAGGTGCCGTTAAAACTGCTCCTGCAGCTAAATTTACTCCACTAGGTATAACAATAGTATCTCCTGAAGTACCAATAGTTAAAGTTGTTCCTGATTGCGGATCAATTTGATCGACTTCTAATTTACTCATTATACGATTACCAACGTTCCTGTTACTGTTACTGTTGCTTCAAAAGTTATAGGTCCTGCAAGGACTGCACTTTCAATTATTAAAATGTTATCGATAGTTTCAGCATGAGTATAGATCTCCTGAGAACCAGGACTGTTTCCTACATATACTCCACTTGGATACGCATCACTCATATTTAATTCCTTTGTTATTAAGCACTAATTGCATCTACAACACTGACATAAACATGAGCACAGTTAGAAGCACTGGCTATTACTTTGAATACGTCTGAACTTTGCATTACAAATTTTGCACCACCTTGTACAAGTTCGACTGAACTTGCTGGAGGTATACTTAAATCTTTAACTATATATCTTGTAGCAGAACCGCCGACAGAAATAAAAACAGATACTGTAATTGCTGTAGTTACTATATTAGCAATTCTAACTCCTATTACTGCATCATTAGAATTTGATGTAAATAAAGTTACATCACTTGTTGTTGCTACTGCTGCGTGTCTTGTAAAATCTTGTGCCATAATTTATTCCTTTTTTCTTATACTATAAAGCGATTGCCATTGCAACGGCGAAACCCGCAGTTGCAAATCCTGGTACTGGGTTTCCTGCTGCATCTAAATAAACTGCCTTACTTGCAGGTAATGTACAGAATATATCTTTAGTTCCTGACGAAAAGTCAACAGCATTATCTGAGTTAGAACTGGAGATAACCGTAGTTCTAGCTAGTGTAGTACTATTACCATTTAATGTACCTAGACCAACTTCAAATTCAGCTGTTCCACCATTAAATATTCCGTAGTAAGTTGTGTTACTATTTCCTATTCCTTGAGCAAAAGTTTCAAATCCAGTAACAGCACTAGCAAAAGTAACTGTTCCAGTTCCTGTTGTAGTAGTTGTTTGTTTTACTCTATCATTTAAAACTAAAGCCATTTATATCCTTATGCCATACTTATTATTGCATTAGCCGGTGTACCTGGATCTGGGAATGAAATTACAAACGAACCATTAGTGGCAGTTTTATTTCCTCCAAAATCTAATACAACACATAATTTATCTGCATTCGTATCATTGTAGATAGCTGCAAACGCTGCTGTAAAAGTAGCATTGGTAAGAGTTGAATCAGTAAAATCAACAGTTGCTACTGCACCTGTGCTTACTACTGCTTGTCCTGCTAAAACTTTTCCTGCTGTTGTGTATCCAGTGTTATTAGCACTTACTTCTTGACCAGTAAGATAAGCTGTGCTTCCTGTACCATATGGATTACCTGTATACAAAGCTATCTTAAAAGAGTTTCCTCCATTTGCAAAATTGTGTGTTCCCGAAAAGAGTTCTCCTCTAAATGAAAACGGTATTATATTTGCCATATTATTTTATCTCCTTAATTAATTTATTTATTACTCGATGGTGATTTAGATATTAATTGTTGACGGATCATTCCATCTTCATATTGATCTCTGCGTCTGTAACCAATTTGTTCAGTTCCATACGTTGTAAGGGCATTTTGATAAAGCCCTTGGTAATATTGTATCATATCCTGTGGACCTTTCAAGTAGCCAAATGTATTTATCAGAGAACTATATAAAAGTAAATCTTGATATTTATTGGATAAATATGTTCCATTTGTAGAGGCCGGAGCTCCTGTTGGTAGTGTTGTATTTGTTATACTGACATTTTCTTTATTATAGGCCATTGTAATTTCATAAGTTTTATCAGGAGTAGGAGCTACTAACCAGAAAGACTCATCCCAATTTCCATAATATCTCGGTATATCTACTGCTGCAGTTCCAGGTGTAGAGTAATATTCCGCCATAAAACTAGGGTCTCTTTGTTCTAAATAAAATTGCTCATTATTAGAATTTTTAAGTTGGACATAATTAATTGATCTTAGATCATCAGGGATAGTTACATATTTATTACCAGCAACTAAACTAGATGTTGCATAGTGTGCATTTTGATCTGTAGGTATGGATCTTATAATTGTGTTCTCGGCATTTATAATAATATTTTTTAAGATATTATCTGTTAATACAGTGTCCGATACTTCTGTATAATCTCTAATATCTGATTGTAAATTTGCTAAAGTGTATGCCATATTATATTGCTTCCAATGTTACAGGTCCTGCTGAACAACTGTCTCCACCACCTTTTACACCAGATGTTGTTCCATTGCTAGCACTTTGAAAATAAAAATAATTAATAGGAGTTGTTAAAGGATCAGTTGTTGTTGCACCAGATACTGTTCCGTCAGCTGCTATTTTTCCTAATAAAATTGTAAAACCCGCTGCTCTACTTATATCTGCTACATTATTAAAAGTAGAAATTGGAGCGAAGGATTGTAAATTATAAGTGTCTGGTCCTCCTGCACCTGCTCCTGTTACTTGTGGTGCACCTCTTAGTCTAACTACAGAGTTAGCTAATCTTTGATGATCAACTGAATATACATTAACAAATGTATTACCACCTGAAATAATAATTTCAAATGGATTATTATCTAATAAAATTAATTGTGGAGTACTCTCTGCTTGTACTCTTGGATTTTGTAAAGCTTGCGGATCTGATCCAACTGGTCTAGGTTCAAGCTGTGGTTGTTTTGGTTCATATTCTGAAGTGTGAACTAAAGATCCATTCCACTCTCTTACCATTTCTGTATAAGGAAATCTTAATCCTGATCTATCTGAAATTGCTAATGCATTTTTACCTCTAGCAAAAACTCCCATTATACACCATCTCCATAAAAAGTTTGTGGTGATATAAATGTAGATGTACCTTGGTTGTCTGCATCCAATGCTCTTAACATTTCACTTTCATATCTTCTCTCAAGTTCTCCAGATCTGTCTGGTGAAACTTTTTGACTTAAATAATAAGCCAGTCCAGAAATCATACAAGGAAAGAATCTATTAACTACATCTGGTGTGTAATTGTAAGAACCTACGTCTTGAATTTTAGCCATATAATAAAAACAAAATTGAAAACTACTTGGTGTAGTTGTGCTAGACACACTTGAATTAGGTGTTGCATATAAAAATATACTAGGATTTATTTTTCTTTCCATATAAAATTGTGAAGGAGTTCCTTGAACTAATTTATTTGGTATTGCATTGTATTGAGATCTACTTCTTGAAGATAAAACAACATCGACAGGTGCAGTGGTTGTAGAATTATTTCTATAATAACCTTCTAAAATAGAAGTTATATCGCTTGGAAAATTAGCACTATCTGTTGCAAAACTATATTCGGCTTGTCCCAATACTAAAGGAACTTTAGCAAGTTTTACTTTCCATAAATGAACACCTCTATTTTGCCATTCTTGAAATAAAATATTTAAAGATCTTCTAGCACTTCTTAATTGGTAACCAGTTCTAGTACCCAATACTCCTGTTCTTTCATAAGCTTCTTCTATGATGTCATCTATTTGAGGATTAAATTCTGTAGTCTCAGAAGTAGGTGAAACAGTTTGTAATGTATTACCCATGCCAGCTAACGCTGCACTGAAATAAAATAATACTGGAGCTCCTACAGTTCTTACCGGAGCGACAACAATAGTTGTTTTAGCTCCTGCTTGTCCTGCAGTTCCAGTTGTAGTTACGCCTGTTGTGTATGCTTGACCACCTGTTGTATTTGTTCCATCTTTAGTACTAGAAAATGCTAATAAAAAATTAGCATTAGTCCCATCGGATTGATCAAATATGTAAGTGTTACCTTCTTGTAAATAGTAAATAGGACTTACTTCACCATTAATAAAAAACTTATTAGCAGTGCCAAAAGCATTGGTGCCACTTGCGACGGTGACTGTAAAAGTAATAGTCGCCATTTAATTTCCTAACTACCTGTTGGATTTGGACCGTCGTAGTAAACTGTTATTGCTTCTACTACACGAGTAGATTGAAGATTAATAAATGCTCCGGTTTTAAATAATAAACCGTTATCTGGAATGTATGGTTCAATATCGTATCCACCAGTTACACCATCACTTACATAAAATTTAGATACAATAGTTCCTGTTAAAGACGTATTATGAAAATCTATTGTTCCTGCAGTTCCTGATGCGTAAGCTTGCATACCTCTTACTCTAGTTCTTCCAGCAAAAATAATTCCTGTGTTTGATAGAGTTGCTGATATTAAAGTTCCCACATTAACATTAGTTGCTGTTGCTACTGAAACAGTTATTGAAGTTACAGACAAAAATACTCCTGCTGCATTATCAGTTGTACTTACTGTACCAGCATTTACACCTGTTACTGTAGTTGTTAAAGCTGCTCCACTTGGAGCTGTTCCAACAATTGTAAATACTGCATTAGCTATATTTTGTGCAGAAGATATAGAAATTCTCATACCTAAATTAGTAGGATTATTTAATGATTCTGGAAAGTAAGTATCTGTTAAAAAATTTATAGTGTTCCCTGCAGTGATAGAAACGTTATCCGCAGCTATTGCTATATTAGTTGTAGATGTAGTTGGTAAAAAAGTTTTTGACGCTACATATGAATTATCTGGCATAATTTTTATTCCTTTTTATTTTAATATAGGGCCCCGAAGGGCCCCTTAATTATTTATTAACCTACGTTAGCGTTTTGAATGTAACCAACAGTTATCCAACCAACACCTGTTCCCACGTTAGGGTATGTTAAAAGTATTCTTCTATCAGTGGTTCCAATGTCTGCCCACTCATCTACTCTAGCTTTGTTAGCTCCAGGTGTAACTTCGATAATACCTAAAGTACCACCAGCTATTGCGCCAGCTGCTGTAAATGCAACTGCATTTCCAACATAACCTAAACCAGCTGTAGTTGCAGCACCATTCCATACAACACTTACAAATAATTTTGCAAAAACCAATTGGCTGTTTGCAGGGATTATAATGTTTGTTGTACTAGTAGTAGCAACTTGAGTTATTGCTTCTGTTTGAGTTACTAACACAGAACCCACGTTAGCCATATTTGTACCAATTGTAGTTCCTGTTGTATTTGATATCGATCCCGATCTTACCGGTCCCGAAAATGTAGTATTTGCCATATTAATATCCTCCTAGATATCTGAATACTGTCCCTAGGGTTGTCGACTATACGCGTCAGCATTCATCATTATTTAAATGTATAGTGTCAATAGTATATGTTATTTTTGAGTAGAGTGCAAGAAATCCTAAGGTATTTATGCATTTCAGCAATGTAGCTTTTGTCTAAGTTGCTACAGAAACTTGTGGAGCGACATCCTCAATTTGATTTTGTCTATGAGCAATAGCTGCTTCTTCTAGCTTGATGTCAGTGATAACTCTTTTTACTTTGTCATCAATCTTAACCATCTCAAGAGTATATCTATTATTATCTAGATGCTCCTGTTGCCACTTCAACTCCAAGGACCATTTTTGTTTGTACAGGTCTTGTATCATCTATAACCTCCTCATAAGTTATTCGATTTGTCCCAGTATTATAGTTGTTTCCGAGATACTCCCATTTTATACTCTTTTGTCCTAGTTTGTCAAGTATTGCTTGTTCAACACTTTCAGCTGTATCTTCAACATGTTCAATATCAAATTTTGCATGATGACTATAGGCCCAGATATTTATGGAAGTTTTTTTCATTTACACACCTTGTTGTAGTTAAAAAAAGGGCCGTTTTTAGGCGGCCCTTTAAATTATTTATTATGCTCCTGGAGAACCGAAGATTCCTCTTGGGTCCGAGAAACCAAATACGTATCTCTCTCTAGCTTTGTATCTAACATTACCAGTATCGAAGTCGCCTTCCATAGTAGTTTTGATAGGTGATCTGCTAAAGTGCTTAAGACCATTTGGTACATCAGTTTTGATGAAGAAAGCATCTGTGTCAGTTAAATAATGATTCACAGTATAACCTTCAGGGATCATTCCCATGTTGTTAAGTGCATTAAGATCATTATCAGCTGTTCCAACTCTGCCTTTAGTGTTCATCAGTCTATCAGCTGTAAATTGTAAGTTAGATGGAATTACTAATTTCATTCCTCTAGCTGCAACTTTTAAGCCTCTTTCGTCTGTGTACGCTGCGATGTCGATTAACGACTGCTCAAGAGAAGTTTCATTTAGATCGGCATTAACTGTCAATCTATTTGAAAAAGTTCCCGCAAGTGTTGGGTGTGCTGTGCTTATTAAAGATACACCGTCTCCACCAGCAAATGCTGCATTGAACGCATTGTTCAGTACTGCTGCACCTTTGATGTTTTTAGTAGACGCCATAGATCTTGCTAGTGCTTTTGTATATCTAGACGCTAGTCTGTCATACAAATTATCCTCAATCGCTTCTTCAGTGATTGCGAACGCTAGTGCGATCGTTTCGTTTGTGTATCTTGCAGTGAACGTTTCTTGTGCATCGTCAAACTGAATGCCTTGGCCTTCAGCTTTAACTGCTGCATTTCCGAAACCAGATAACATCACTTCTTCTTCAAACGCTCTGTCTGAAGATTCTGTGTCGAAAATCTCTTTTGTTTCATCTGCATATTGTCTGTACTCAAGTCCAAATAGTGCATTTAGACCTGGCTCTAGTTCTTTAACTAGTTGTGCTCTTGATATTGCCATGTTTATATTCTCCTATTTAGGGTTAGTTCAAGTACGCGCTTGCTTGAGGGTTAATAACAACGATAAGATCTGCACCAGCGACTGTAACGTCTGACTGATCCATAACATTTGCTGATCTTACAATTTTCCACATATAGTTAGCTACGCCAGTAACTGCAACTCCACTTAAATCTAAAGTAGAATCAGATTGACCATTTACGCCTGCACCAACTGAATTTAAGTTGAAACCATTGTTAGTCAGTCCGTTGAAGCTAGCATTAGTTAATGCTGCGTCAGCTCTTACTGTGTACTCTTGTGCAGGGTTAGAGTTTGCAAATGCTGTAATATTTGCACTACCCGTGTTGTAATCAACTGAAGTCAATTGACCTGCATTCAAACCATTAGTCCATGAAGGTTTTCCGTTTGCGTCAACAAAAGTTGCGCCATTGAAAACACCTAAGACTTTGTTTGTGTTTGCTCTATTGTGTGCCCATCCTACGCCACCTTGTACACCATCTGTCATAGCCAGTGCTGATGTGTCTTGGATAAATCCAAGAGAGCCGTTACCTGCTGCAGTTTGCATTGCGACAGGGCTTCCTTTTTTGATAGCAACGTTAGTTGCTAAAGCTTGAACTAGAAATTCAGATTGACCACCTGTAGCTGGAGTATTTCCAACTGCCATAGTCTGTCTGCATCCATAGCCCGCTGTTTGTGCGTTTGCCATATTTTTTGTTCCTTGTTATATATCTACCCCGAAGGGTCGATACGATTAATTTAATTTGTTGGTCCTAGAATTATTTTTTAGTACCACCAAAAGTTACTCGCGATTGCCTATCTTGATTGATCGGCATGCTTGGGTGCTGTTCCTTAAGTAAATCGTTATTCACTGCTACATCTCTTTCCATATTTTGTTTTGCAAAATATGCTTCACGAGATTGCGCGATTTCTTCGGCTATCCTTGCTAGCACAAGGCCACCCACTCCAATTACCCCTGCGTATTTACCTGTGTCCATGACTGGATAATCCATGTCAGGATATTCGTCAGCTCTCACTAACTCCCATCCTTCTCTTAGTTTACCGGCAACGTTTTTAGTGTCGTCGAAACCAAGAACTTCTGTTCTTATCCATCTGTGTCTGAACCCATGTGGCGCATCTGGTGCATCAAGTGAGTTGGGTGGAGTCCACGTAGTTTTTTTAGCTGTCTTAGCTCTAGTAGAACTCGCACGTGAGGTTTTTATTTTTTCATTTTCCATAGACTTATAATCCTTCCGTGATATTTAATTGTTTCGCATAGTCTTCTAGCGGCACACCTAATCTTTTAGCTATTGCTACCTGTGATGGTGAGAGTTTCACAGTCTTTTTGCGTCCTGTTGTGGCTGAACGATTAGCCGATGCTACATTTTGAGCAGGTCTTGCTCTTTTTGTAGTTGTATCCGCTATCTTATCAAACTTATGTGGA
The DNA here is from genome assembly GCA_905612385.1 of uncultured Candidatus Pelagibacter sp. The sequence goes on along the minus strand of CAJQRR010000008.1, from coordinate 623 downwards.
AATTCAAGTCTTATTCTTGAATCAACTTCCTCATAATATTCGTTAGATTTAGGATCAAATCCTTCTTCCTCTACTAGCTTTTTATGTATATCAAAAGCCGTATAAGTCATTGCAGAATCATTACCAAACCAACTATTTTTAGAAGCCCAATCTTCAGCTCTGGGATCAGATTGTTGTTGTTGCTGTGGCTGTCTTTGTTGTGGATTTATATTCACTTCTTTTTGTCTTGGAGCAACATCTTGTTCCGCAACTTTTAAAGAATTTAATCTAGCATTTTCTACAGATAATGTAGCTAATTGTTCTTGTGCTGAGATCTGTGCTTCCACATCTTGAGATTCAATAGCATTTTTAAGAGCTAGTTTTGCTGCTGCTAGACTAGTCGTAACTCTACTTTCAAATTCAGATACATAAGATTTATCTAATTTAGATAATCTACTTTCTGCTTGATTTTTTTGATGAGTAACATTTTGAGCATAAGTGACAGCTTCTTCTCTTTGTCTCTCTGCTTCTCTCATTTTACGAGTTAATTTAGCAATACGTTTTTGAACGCCATCACTATATTCTTTTAACTCATCCGGTTCTTCTTTTTTAAGTTTGACTTCTCTTTCATTTTCAAAAGATTT
>CAJQRR010000007.1 GCA_905612385.1 uncultured Candidatus Pelagibacter sp. | reverse complement strand
AAGACAAAGTTAAAGGTATGTTTGAAAAAGCAATGGGTGTTCCAGTTAAATGGACTAACTTTTCAAATGGTGGCGCAATGACTGATGCTATGTTAGCAGGAGATATTGATATCTCTTACTCACAAGGTTTAGTACCATTTATTAATGCTGTTAAATCTAAAGCACCTTTAAAACTTGTAGACGTTGCTATGGAATACGGAATGGGTGGTACAACTTGTGTTACATCTAAAGCTTCTGGTATTACATCAGCTAACGGTTCTGAGTTAGAAGGCAAAAAAGTTGCAGTTCCTCTAGGAACTATGGCTGAGTATGTTTTTGATGAAAGTATGAAAGTTGTTGGTGCTGATAAAAGCAAAATGACTGTTATTCAAATGGATCCTGAAGAAGGTGCTGCTGCACTAGTTTCTGGTGACGTTTCAATGGCTTGTTTATTTGGTGGTAACTCTATTAAAGCAGCTTTAACTGTTGGTACAAGATTGTTAACAGTTCAAGCAGCTCGTGATGCAGGTATCAAAGGTATCGATATTACATCTGTTACTGATAAATTTATGAAAGAAAACCCAGGAATGTTGAGAACTTTCATAGAAGTAACTCATGAAGCTAATGCTAGATACGCAGCTGGTAAAAGTGATATGAATGTAATCGCAAAAGATGCTGAGATGAAACTTGGAGATATGAAGGAAACTTTAGGTGGGTTTGTATTCTTGAATGCTGCAGACACTAAAAAATCTATGGAATCAGGTGGAAATCTTGATGGTTTCTTAAAAGGAATGGGCACTCCTAACGGAGCAGTAGATACAAGCTTTTTACCTCTATAATTTAGAGAGTAAGATAAAATTAGATAGGCGCCAATTTATTAAATTGGTGCCTATTTTTTTAAACAAAATTTAATATAACTTTATTTCTATGAGTGATTTAATTTCTCAAAATCTAAACATGATCTTTAAAACTCCAAAGGGAGAAACTGTTCATGCATTAAAAGATGTAAATTTCACACTTAAAAAAGGAGAACTTTTAACTGTTCTTGGGCCTTCTGGATGTGGGAAAACAACTTTACTGAATATTACAGCTGGCTTTCTTAGACCAACTTCAGGGGTAATTACTCTTAACGGAAATGAAATTAATGGTCCAGGAGTTGAAAGAGGAATGGTTTTTCAGCAAGGTGCTTTATTTGAATGGTTAACAGTCGCTGAAAATGTGGACTTTGGTTTGAGAATGAAAAAAGAAGATCCAATTAAAACAGCAAAAAAAGTTGATGAATGGTTAAATATAGTTGGTTTACAAGGCTTTGGAGATACACCAACTTATCAATTATCTGGGGGTATGCAGCAAAGAGTTGCTCTTGCACGATGTTTAATTAATGACCCAGATTTAATTTTGATGGATGAACCTTTAGGAGCGCTAGACGCACTAACAAGAGAAAAAATGCAGTCGTTAGTTTTAAAAATTTGGAAAGAAACAGGAAAAACAATTATTCTAATTACCCACTCAGTTGAAGAAGCTTTGTTACTTGGTGAAAGATTATATGTAATGGCACCAAGACCAGGCCGAATACATAAGGAGTATAAATTACCCTTTGCTTCAATGGGGATAGATGGTGATTTAAGAGAAATTAAAAAAACTAAAGATTTTGGAAGTAAAAGAGAAGAAATTCTAACCATGATTTGGAACATGGAAGAAGAAATAATGGGTAAAGATATTTAATATGATTACAGGTATCATAACATTTTTAATTATCTTTGCAGTTATAGGTTCTATTCTTTATGGAATAAAATTAGCCAAGACTGAAAAAATAGATGCTGTTTTTGGGAACCCTGAAAGAGCCAAAGGTGGAGCTCACTGGATTATTGTTGGAAGTAGTTTTTTATTAATAGCATGGCTTTATTATTCATGGGATTTAGCAAAGTCTTTTTATCCTCAGTCTGCTAATGAGCTTTGCCAAGTTGCAAAAGTTAACGACTCGATGCTTTCATTAAAGTATTTGTTTCCAATAAATGAAAGGGAATTTAAAAGTACTTCAATTATTAAAGCTGAGAATAAAAATATTGAAAAATTAGCTAATGAAATTAGAAATTCATCAGCAATAAGAAATCAAGATAAAGATAAGCTTTTAGATTTTATTAAAAAGACTAAAAGAACAATTCCACTACTAACTAATGAAGTGCTTCTTGAAAATAAAACAAAAAATAAACTTAATGAACTAACTAATAGGATTATCGGGTTAACTGAAGATTTTCAAAAAATAAGTTATCCACCAAAAAAAAGTATTGAAGAAGAGAATAAAAGAATTGAGGGGTTAAAAAAACAAGGTGGATGGGGATCATCTGGAACTGCAGTAGAAAATACAATAGAAATTCCAACTATTCCTGAAACTAAAAAAGGATTAAAATTTGACGCTGCAGCGAAAGAATTAACATTTATTAGTGATGATTTTTTTAAATTAAGAAATCATAACACTCAATACAAAACTTTGATTAAAGAGATCAAAGATGGAATTAAGAAATATAGATCAGAATTAGATGAAACTCATGAAGTGGCATCTATATTAGCAAAAGACGTGCTTAAAATTGCAAGAAGGATTGAGTATGCAAGTATATTTCCTCCAAAAACTCTCAATAATATGGAACAAGCAATTTTAGAATTTGATAAAGTTCAAAAAAAAGAGCAAGGAGGTCTAAGATTAATTGATATATTTTTATTTCCTACTGGAACAATAATTTCAAGTGGTCCTAATTGTTCAGAGCAAGGTTCTGGTAGATGGCTACCCAAACCATCTGATACTTTGAAAAAATTTACACTTTTATTAAAGCCAAGTGTTGGATTTAAAAATATTCCACTAATTTGGTATGAAATGATGGATGTTAGTAAAATTGTTGGCTTTATTTTACCAGATTGGATTGCAGATATTATACCAGGTAAGTACCCAGTTCATAGTGATGATGGAACTGTCAAACCAAACTTTAAAAGCAAAGTTTTAAATGTTGTTACTGGTGAATTTAAATTATTTAAAATACCAGTACCCATGGGTCACATATGGGATTCTTTCCTAAGGGTACTTTTAGGTTTAGTACTTGGAATAATATTTGGCGTACCACTTGGTTTGTTGATGGGTTTAAATAGATTTGCTAAAGGGTTCTTTGATCCGTTAATTGAACTTTATAGACCAGTACCACCACTAGCTTGGGCTCCATTAGTTATTACTGTATTTGGAATTGATAATGTTGGAAAAGTATTCTTATTATTTATGGTTTCTTTTTCAATTATGATTATCTCAGCTAGAGCTGGTGCTTCTGGAACTCAGTTATCTAAAATTCATGCTTCTCACTCGCTTGGTGCATCGAAATGGCAAATATTAAGATATGTTATTTTTCCAAACTCATTACCTGAAATTTTAACAGGTGTTAGAGTTGCAGTTGGAATGTGTTGGGGAACTTTGGTTGCAGCAGAATTTTTGGCTGGAACAACAGGTATTGGATTTGTTGAAAATGTTGCTAAAAAATATTTTCAATATGAGGTTATTTGGATAACTATTTTTGTAATGGGGATGCTTGGTCTTTTGTTTGACATTGCTTTAAGAAAAATAATTACCAAAACAATTCCATGGCATGGTAAAGGTTAAGTAATCTTTTATTAAATCATGAATTCTTCCAAGTTAAAAACTATTATCAAAAATATCTTTATCCATCACAAGTTAAGTAAAGAGCATGCAACCATATGTGCAGAAGCTATAATTAATGCTGAATTGGTTGGTGCCCCTTCTCATGGTTTATCAAGACTTAAAATGTATTGTGATCGAATTTCTAAAAAAGTAATTAATCCAAAAGCTAAAATAAAAATTAAAAAAATTTCTCAATCAATTGCTCATGTTGATGCAAATAATAGCATTGGTTTTGTTGCAGCAGATATTGCTATCAAAACCGCTATAAGTAATGCCAAAAAAACTGGGATTGGTTTAGTTGCAGTTAAAAATAGTGGCCACTATGGTTTGTCTGGCTATTACGCTGAACAAGCTGTTAAAAAAAACTTAATGGTTATGGTGTTTACTAATGCACCACCAGCTGTTGCGCCTCATGGAGCATTAAAAAGTTTATTTGGAACAAACCCTATTTGTTTTGGAACTCCAACGGGATCTAAGGTTCCTTTTATTTTGGATACTTCAATATCAATGATTAATAGAGGAAAAATTAGGGTTGCAGCAAGAGAAGGTGGAAAAATTCCTGAAGGTGTTGCGCTAGATAAATTTGGTAAACCAACAATAGACCCTAAAAAAGCATTAGAAGGTGTTCAATTACCTATAGCTGGATTTAGAGGTTCGGGATTAGCTTGGATGGTGGATATCTTAAGTGGTGTTTTAACGGGAGGTAATCATGCCGGTAGAGTTAAAGATCCATTTACTGATTTTAGTGGTCCACAAAATATTGGTCATTTATTTTTTGTAATGAAGCCCAATTTGTTTGTAGGTAATTCTTTTAATAAAAGAATAAAAGAGAATATTAAAACAATAAAAAAACTACCTAAAATTAAAGGTGTTAAAGAAATTCTTTATCCAGGGCAAAGTAAATACAATAGATATAAGGATAATCTTAAAAAAGAGATTAAAATCTCAAAGAATATATTAGAAGATTTAAATAGTTTAATAAAATAAAACTACTATAGTAAGTTTCTAATATGCGTCCAGTATTTAAAATTATTATAGTATACGAAGTTATTTTTTTTATTTTCTGGAATTTCCTTTATTATTCTAATCCAGGTGTTGAGAGTTGGTTTAAACTAGAAAATCTGACAGCGATATATACCGTTCTATCAACTATGGCTTTAGGATTTATTTTTGTGTATGTGGTTTTTATCACTATGAAAATAACAGGCGTGCTTAGTAAAGTTAAAACTTTAAAAGATCCAAGAAAAAACTTTTAGTTAACGAATAGTTCTAGCAAATTTTACAATGTCTTTAACTAGTAACTCTGGCTGTTCCATTGCAGCAAAATGTCCACCACTTGGCATTTCTGTCCATTGGGTGATATTAAAAATTCTATCTACATAAGAACGAGGTGGCCATTCAGACATTTCAGCTGGGAAAATTGCAGCTGCAGTTGGAATTTCTATCTTATGGAAATCTTTTGGAAAAAAACGTCCCCCTTCTTCTCTTCTTCCATAATAAATCCAAGAAGCTGTATTAAAAGTTTTTGTAACGATATAAACCATAATATTTGCCAACAAGGTATCTTTAGAATAAACACTTTCAATATTATTATCTTTTAAATCTGACCAAGAATACATTTTTTCAATAATCCAAGCTGCAACACCAACAGGACTGTCCATCATTCCATAGCTTAATGTTTGTGGTTTTGTTGCTTGTTGAGTTCTATAGCCATCTTGCATAACTTGATCTTTATCAAATCTTTTTTGCCACTCTTCTTCTTCTTTAGTTTTAGTGCCTTCTGGGTGACGCATAGTTAAACAATTAATATGAATTGCTTTACAAGTTTTAGAATGATCGTAGCCTATCCAATTAGCAATAGTTGCTCCCCAATCTCCACCTTGTGCCAAATAATTTTTATATTCAAGATTTTCTGTCATTAGTTTATTTAAAATAACTGCCATTTTTCTGGGACCTATTGGCTGAGAAGGTCTACCTGAAAACCCAAATCCCGGTAAAGATGGTGCTATAACATCAAATGCATCCTCTATATTTCCACCAAATTTTTCAGGGTGTGCAAGTTTTTCAATTATATGTAAAAATTCTACAACTGATCCAGGCCATCCATGCATAAGAAGTAATGGAGTTGGGTTAGAACCACTACCTTTTTCACGAATAAAGTGCATTTCAATATCATCTACAATAGTTGTAAAATTTGAAAAACTATTTATTTCTGCTTCGTGTTTTCTCCAGTCAAAATCATTCACCCAATAACTTGAGATCTCCTTCATATAATCAAGGTTACTTCCGTATTTCCAACCATCATCATCTGGCATTTCGTGCCATGGATAATTTTTCACCTTAGTATAAATTTCTTGAAGTGCTTTATCAGGAATATTTAGTTTAAAAGGCTTAATCATTGTTAATTTACAGTATATACTTTCTAATAATTCAGTCTAAATATACCTCATGCTTTCAAATAAAGAAATCGTTTGTCCCAATAACTTACTAGATCATGCCCATAAAAAAAAAGGTGTAAATGCAGCTATAGTCAATGCAGGTTTACCCTTACCAATGCTCTCAGTTCAAGATGCTGTAAAAGAAAATCTTATTACACCAATTTTTATAGGAGATGAAAAAGAAATCCTAAAATGTGCAGAACAATTAAAATGGGATATTTCAGCTTATGAAATAATTGACGAACCTATAGAAAATAACACAGCAGCAATAGCAGCAAAACTTGCAAGTGAAGATAAGGTAAAAATTATTGTCAAAGGTCATATTCATACAGATGTCTTGATGAAAGAAATTTTAAAAAGAGAATATAATTTACTTGGAAAAACTAGACTTAGCCACATTTGGCACATGACTACTGCAAAGGATGATAAACCACTTATAATTACTGATGGGGCTTTAAATGTTTTACCAAATGTAAAAACAAAAATGCATATTTTAAGAAATGTAATTGATTTTTCAAATCGTATAGGAATTGAGAGACCTAAAGTTGCTGTTCTTTCTGCAACAGAAGAAGTTTTAGATAGTGTACCAAGCTCAATTGATGCAAATGAAATTACAAAACTTGCAAAAGAAGATAAATTAAATGCTGATGTCTTTGGTCCTTTAGCATTTGATAATAGTATTTCAAAAAAATCTGCAGCTATCAAAGGTGTTAAAAACCTTGTTGCTGGTCAAGCAGATGTATTGCTAGTTCCAAGTGTCGAAACTGGAAATAGCTTAGTAAAAATGATGATATATTTTATGGGTGCTTGTGCGGCTGGTGTTGTGATAGGTGGAAAGGTTCCAATCGTAATTACTAGTAGATCTGATGAAGCACCAGCAAGATTGGCATCAATTGCTGCAGCAGTTGTTGCTTTAGACTAATTCTTCATTGAAATAACTTTATTATTGCTTTAAATAAAAGCTTAAAATTAATGAGAGAGAATAATGGCTATAATTTATTTAAAAAAATCACCTAAGACATCATCAACAGATGATACAAAAACTACAGAAATTGTTAAAGGTTTATTAAAAGATATCGAAGAAAATAAAGAACAGGCTTGTATAGATCTTACAAAAAAATTTGATAAGTATGATGGTGATATTATTGTCTCTAAAGAAAAAATTGAAGAAATTAAAAAAAACTTAGATCAAAAAACTAAAGATGATATTCAGTTTTCTTACGACAGAGTTAGAACATTTGCTGAAGCACAATTAAAAAATTATGGACAAGATTTTGAAGTTGAACTTTCTCCAGGTTTGTTTGCCGGTCAAAGATTAATTCCTGTTAATACTGCAGGTTGTTATATACCTGGTGGCAGATACGCTCACATAGCTTCAGCTGTCATGAGTGTAACTACCGCGAAAGTTGCAGGTGTAAAAAATGTAATTGCATGTAGCCCTCCCAAAGAAGGTGTTGGTGCTCATCCAACTATAGTTTATACAGCTGATCTTTGTGGAGCTGATGTAATCTTAAATTTAGGTGGTGTACCTGGTATTGCTTCAATGACTAATGGATTATTTAATAACCCTTCAGCTGATATTATAGTTGGTCCTGGAAACCAATTTGTTGCAGAAGCAAAAAGAATTTTATTTGGTAAAGTTGGAATTGATTTATTTGCAGGCCCAACAGAAATTGCTGTTATTGCAGATGATAAAGCAGATGCGGAAATGGTTGCTGTTGACCTAGTTGGTCAAGCAGAGCATGGCTATAATTCTCCTGCTTGGTTGTACACTACGAGTAAAAGAGTTGCCGAGGAAGTAATGAGAAGAGTTCCAGAATTAATTGCTGATTTACCTGAGATTCCAAGAACTAGTGCTGAAGCTGCTTGGAGAGATTATGGTGAGGTTATTCTTTGTGATACCGATGAAGAAATGGCAACAATCAGCGATGAGTACGCTCCAGAACACTTAGAAGTTCAAACTAAAAACTTAGAATGGTTTCATAAAAGACTAAAAAACTACGGATCACTATTTATTGGTGAAGAAACAACTGTAGCGTATGGAGATAAATGCTCAGGAACTAATCATATCTTACCCACAAAAGGTGCAGGTCGTTACACTGGCGGTTTATTTGTTGGTAAGTTTATTAAAACATTAAGTTTCCAAAGAATGAGTAAAGAATCTACAAAAACTGTGGGAGCTGCTTGTGCTAGAATATCAAGATATGAAGGCATGGAAGCTCATGCAAGAACTGCTGATGAGAGACTTAGAAAATATGGTTTTTCTAATTAATTATCTCAAATAAAACAAACAAAGCTAATAGACTCATAAAAAATATTATAAATAGATTAATCTTTCTCCATATTTTATCATTTTGAAGGTATTTAGATAAAAATTTTGAAAGATATCCTATTGAAAAGAAGAAAAGAAATGATGCTATCGAAGCCCCAATTCCAAAATAATATTTGTCAATAACTAATAAATTTTTAGAAAAATTTCCCAGAAAAAATACGGTATCTGAATAGACGTGTGGATTAAGATATGTAAAAGTCAGAGTTTTAGTTATTATCCCTGTTAATGAGATGCTTTTTACTTCCTGATTAAAATTAATCTTATTTTTTTGAATAGATATCTTTCCATAAATAAAATGTGCTAAAAATATAAATAAAAGAATATTTAAAATAAGCTCTATTGTAGAATTAAAAAAATTACCAAAATACTGAAATAAAAAAATACCTAAAAATATTAATATCAAGTCAGATATTGAGCAAATTATACAAACAAGAAAAATATATTGTTTTTTTAACCCTTGCTCTATTACAAAAATATTCTGGGCACCAATTGCTAGAATTAAACTAAGTCCTGTAAAAAAACCTAGTATTAAAAAACTCATTATTTAATGGTAATTATGAATGACTAATCCAAATAGTCTTAGTCTGCAGGTATTGATCTAGCGCTTCTGTACCCTGATCTCTGCTTAATGAACCTGATTGTTTGTATCCACCAAATGGTGTTTTAATATCTCCCTCTGAGAAAGTGTTAACCGAAACAGTTCCACAAGGAAGACTTTTAGCCATGTGAAAAGCTCTATCAATGTCTTGAGTAAACACACTTGCATGCAAGCCGTACTTAGAGTTACTTGCTATTTTTAATGCTTCTTCATCACTATTGATTGTAAGCACTCCCAACACTGGACCAAAAATTTCTTCCTGAGCAATTGTCATATTTTCTTTTAAACCATCAAATAAAGTTGGTTTTGCATAAAATCCTTTTTGCCCTCCACTTGAGACACCACCAAATAAAAGTTTAGCCCCTTCATCAATACCTTTTTGAATATAACCATCTACTGTTGCTAAATGTTTTTTAGAAATCATTGATCCCATATTACTCTCTGGATCTAGTGGGTCTCCAGCTTTAAGAGCTTTTACTTTTTTTGAAACTTTATCTAAAAATTCGTCTTTAACTTTACTGTGAATTATTTGTCTCATATTTGCTGAACAATTCTGCCCACCATTCCAAAAAGCAGAGTTAATTGCATTATCAATTAAATCATCTGTAATCTTTGCATCTTCTAAAACTATGAATGGGCTTTTTCCACCCATCTCTAAACCAATTGTTTTTAAATTACTTTCACCTGAATATTTCATAAATAATCCACCAACTTCTGTTGAACCTGTAAATGAAACTGCATCAACATCTTGATGTCTTCCAAGTGCTTCACCTACATCACCAAAACCTGGAACTATATTAAGAACTCCATCTGGAATGCCTGCTTCCTTAGCAATTTGCGCAACTCTAATTGCAGTTAAAGGTGTATCTTCTGCTGGTTTAATTATAACTGAACATCCCGCAGCTAATGCTGGAGCCATTTTCCATACTGCCATCATTAAAGGGAAATTCCATGGAACAACACCTGCAACTACACCAATTGGTTCTTTAACAATTAAACTAGTTAGCGATGGTTCAGTTGGTCCAACTTTACCAAATACTTTATCTATTAATTCTCCATACCATTGAAAATGCATTGGAGCATCATTTGCAACTTCATTAATGCAATCACCAATTAACTTCCCTGTATCAACACATTCAAGAACTGAATTTTCTTCACCTGTTTGTCTTAATAATTCTGCAAACTTTAGTAATATATCTTTTCTAAATTCTGGAGATGTTCTTGACCAAACACCACTATTAAAAGCTTTTCTTGAAACTTTAACTGCTAAATCAACATCTTTATGATTACATTTTGCTACGGAACAAAGGGTTTCACCAGTTGCAGGATTAATATTCTCAAACTTTTCACCATCAATAGCATCAACATACTTGCCATCTATAAAGGCCCTACCTTCAAACTTTAATTTAGCTGCTATTGCTTTGTAATCTGGATTCATTTTATAGTGAAAAAGTATTCTAAAAAATCTTTATAGTAAAGATACTAATCTGGATTAGCTGTAAGTGTTTTGATCTCAAGAACATTATTATTTGGGTCCTTAACAAACATTGTCTCTTGTTCGTATTCAGTACCTTTGAATCTTAAATAAGGTTCATCATAATACTTAACATCTTTTTCTTTAAGTCTATTTTTAAGATCATCAAAATTTTTTCTCGATAAGTGCACACCAAAATGGGGCACAGAAACATTACCCATATCGACGTCATGTCTCTCATTTTCAAGCTTATGCTCACTAGCATGAAGAGTTAACTCATTTCCCCAAAAATCTACATCTGCCCATTCCTGAGCTGAATTGTCCAATCTACAGCCTAATATTTCATTATAAAAATGTTTAGCTTTTTCCAAATCACCACACGGTATTGCTAGGTGAAAACAATTAGTATTTTTGTACATTAGTTTTTTCTCTTTAAATTACACATTTAATCACTATATAAATCATAACTAATTATTAATCAATAGGACAACCTAAGCATACTATGAGTGATTTTTTACAGTCTATAATTGATAGAGATCCAGCTGCTAAGTCTAAGTTAAGTTTAATTTTAACTTATCCAGGAGTTAAGGCAGTTTTTTTTCATAGAATTGCTAACTTTTTTTATCTAGCAAAGTTTGATCTTATTGCGAGATTTATCTCTCAACTATCCAGATTTTTAACAGGTATAGAAATTCATCCAGGTGCAAAAATTGGAAAAAATTTATTCATTGATCATGGTATGGGTGTTGTTATCGGTGAAACTTCTGAAATTGGAAATAACGTAACAATTTATCATATGGCAACACTAGGTGGAATAGCACCAAGTATTAATTCAAACCAACAAAGAATGGTTAAAAGACATCCAACATTAAATGACTGTGTTGTTGTAGGCTCTGGTGCTCAAATATTGGGACCAGTGGTAATTGGAGCTAATGCTAAAATTGGAGCAAATGCTGTAGTGACTAAAGACGTTCCAGAGAATGCAGTAATGGTTGGAATACCTGCTAAAAATGTTGGTACAGCCACAAAAGAGTTTAAACCTTATGCTGTTGAAGAGGCAGATAAAGATACTTCTAACTAATGAAAAATTCTCACGATAATTTTATCTCAGGCATTGGCAATACACCACTCATTAGATTAAGAGCAGCTTCAGAAATTACTGGTTGCAATATTTACGGTAAAGCTGAATTTATGAATCCAGGTGGCTCAGTTAAAGATAGAGCTGCGCTTGCTTTAATTAAAGATGCTGAAAGTAAAAAATTAATTTTCAAAGGTGGGACAATTGTTGAAGGTACTGCTGGCAACACCGGTATTGGTTTATGTCTACTTGGTAATTCACTTGGTTATAAAACAATAATTGTAATGAACGATAATCAAACTCAAGAGAAAAAAGATTTACTTAAAAATATGGGTGCTGACTTACGCCTAGTTCCAGCAAAGCCATATAAAGATGATGCTAATTTTGTAAAAGTTGCAGCAAAACTTGCTAATGAACTAAGACCATCAAATAATTATGGTGTTGTTTGGGCCAATCAGTTTGACAATGTTGCAAATGCTAAAGGTCATTATGAGAGCACCGGGCAAGAAATTTGGGAACAAACTGAGGGTAAAGTGGATGGTTTTGTATGCTCATCTGGAACTGGTGGAACAATTTCTGGAGTAAGTAATGCTCTTAAAGAAAAGAATAAAGATATTAAAATATTTCTATCAGATCCAAAGGGCTCCGCTCTTTATAACTATATAAAGAATGGTGAGTTAAAATCTGAAGGTGGCTCAATTACAGAAGGCATAGGCTCAAGTAGAATTACTAAAAACTTTGAAGATGCTAAAATTGATGATGCCTACTCTATTGATGATCATGAAGCGCTTCCAATATTATATGATTTAATTGAAAACGAAGGTTTAAGCCTAGGTACTAGTTGTGGAATTAATATTGCTGGAGCGATTAAAATGGGCAAAGAGCTTGGGCCTGGTAAAACTATCGTCACGATCCTTTGTGATAGAAGCGATAAATATTCAACTAAAATGTTTAATAAGAAATTTTTACAAGAAAAAGGGCTACCCTTTCCTCATTGGATTTAAGGATATATTTTATCTGCTAATCCATAACAAAGGATTGCACTAAGCAAAGTTAATATCCCTGGAGCTATAATACCTTCTACAGAAGTCTTTTCATTATTCCCAAGTTTGCTTATTTTAATACTATAAAATCCAACCAAGAAAGCTGATAAATTTTGTAAGAAGATTAAGTTAAAAAATGCCCATGTATTCTCTAAGCCAATATCACCATGAATCATTGGTCTTATAAAAATAATATATAAAGCCATTATCACTGAACCCAAAAACATAGCTCCAAAAAATCTAGTCATTGTAGCTGCTGAGTGATCCACACCATATTGATCTAAGAAGGATTTAGTAGAAACAATGCATCTGTATCCATAGACTGCGTAAGCTAGAAAATGCATAGTAAAAACAATTAAATAGATAATTCCGTTAAAGTGTTCAATCATAAATTTGGTATTTTTAAAATACCACTATAATACAGCACTTTTATTAAATCTCGTAAGCTTTAAGCGCACAGTAAAGAAGTAAAATACAAATAAATTTATATAAGGATGCCTTGCGGAAACTAAAAAACTTAATCGCGACAAAAATAACATTTTAAAAAATTAAATCATTATTTAGGTTAGAATGGTAATAATTTTATATGAAAGAATACGACTTAATTGTTATTGGTGCAGGATCTGGTGGTGTAAGAGCTGCAAGAATTGCAGCAAATCATGGAGCTACAGTTTTAATTGCAGAGGGCTTAAATTATGGAGGTACTTGCGTTAATAGGGGGTGTGTTCCAAAAAAACTTTTTACTTATGCTGCCCAGTTTAATAGTGACTTTGATACTGCCAAATCTTATGGTTGGGAAGTTCCAGATCAAATCCCTTTTAACTGGCAAACATTAATTAAAAACAAAGATCAAGAAATTGAACGATTAAATAATATTTACAAGTCTATTTTAGAAAAAAATAAAGTTGATCGAATTGATGGCTATGCATCGTTTAAAGATTCTCAGATAATAGAAATAAACAATGAAGTATTTAAAGGAAAAAAAATTTTAATAGCATCAGGTGGAATTTGTAACAAGCCTGCTTATACTGCAAAAGATAAAGTTTTGACATCAGATGATATCTTTCACATCAAGAAACTGCCTAAGGATATTTGTATTTTAGGTGCTGGCTATATCGCAGTTGAGTTTGCATGCATCATGAATGGTTTAGGAGTTAAAACAACTTTAATTTACCGTGGTGAAAGAATTTTAAAAAGTTTTGATCAAGACTTAACTAATTTACTAAAGGATGAAATGATCAAAAAGGGAATTGATATAAAATTTAATACAAATATTGAAGATATTGTTGAAACAAATGAAGGATTAGAAATCAAAATTAAACAAGGTCCTAGTATAAAAACAGCCTGTGTTTTATCAGCCCTAGGAAGATCTCCAAATGTTGCTCAACTTAATCTTGATAAAATTGATATTCTGCAGAAAAAAAATGGAGCTATTATTGTTGATGAGTTTTCAAAAACAAATATAGATCATATTTATGCAATAGGTGACGTAACTGATAGGATTAATTTAACTCCTGTTGCAATTAGAGAGGGTCATGCATTTGCAGATACTGAATTTGGGAAAATTAAAAGATCAGCTTCACATAAAAATATACCCTCTACTGTTTTTACAGATCCACCTTTATCTACAGTTGGTATAACTACAGAAGAAGCTCTAAAACTAGGAATTAAAGTTAAAACATTTAAAACTCAATTCTCACCAATGAAATATACTTTTGCTGATAAAAAACCTAAAATTTTAATGAAACTATTAGTTGATGAGAAAACAGATAAAGTTTTAGGAATTCATATGTTGGGCCAAGACAGTCCTGAAATTATTCAAAGTTTAGCTGTTGCTTTAACTGCTGGGGCTACTAAAAAAGACTTTGACAACACAACAGCCATACATCCAACATCTTCTGAGGAATTTGTTACCTTAAGTTAAATAACTTGTTGAGGCATTTTGCACATGCAAAGTGACAATAATAGTTATGTTAATAGTATGAGAAATTCATATTGTCTAATTTACTTTAATTAAAAACAAAGGAAACATATGAAAAAAATAGTAATAGCATTATTCTTAGTACTTTTCACAAGCTCTGTTTATGCAGGTTCTTGCCCAATGATGGCAAAAAGCATAGATGATAAAATTGCAGAAGCACAAATGCTAAGAGATCAAGGTATGGCAGCTCATGACGCTGGTGACCATGCTAAATCAGAAGAACTTTTAGCTAAAGCTATGGAGCTTTTTAAAAGTTAATAAATAATTATATATTTAGCGAGATTTCATTTAGAGTTATTAAATGAATCTCGCTACTTTGTACGCATTCTTAATATTAGCTGTTATTTTAGGTGTCACATCAAATAGTTTTTCTAAAATTACACCACTACTTCAAATCAATTAAAAAATGTATTTACAAAATTAATAAATAATACAAAGGTTAAAAATATGACTGGTCAAAGACGTTGGTTAAAAATATGGGCTAGAACAGTTGGAATGCCAATTGGTATTAATGATGAAGATAAGCCTGAGTTTTTACCTATTAAACAAACAGATGTTAAGAAAGCATTAGCTTTTAGAACATTCTGGGTTCTGCTTCATGTTCTAACTTGTCTCTTAATTATTGCCGGTAATGGCAGAGTAATGGGTTGGTGGTAATTAAAAAATATTAATAAAAGCATTTTTGTCACGGTAATGTTTCATGTATATTTTGACCACATAGATTGTAATACAAATCTCCTTAATTAATAGAGTTGGGATTTTCTTAAGTGTCCCAACTTTAAATAATAAATAAATAAGGTTTTATGTATTTAGCAATGAGTAGACTTCAGGTTATGTCTGGCAAAGAAAATGAATTTGAAACAGCTTGGAAAAATCGTGAACAAGAGACTCATGGTGTGAAAGGCTTTAAGAAATTCAACTTATTCAAAGGTAAGGTAAATAAAGAATTCTCTCTTTATATTTTTCATAGTGAATGGAATACCGAGAGTGACTTTATTAACTGGACAAAATCTGATTCATTTCAATTAGCTCATAAAAATCCTACACTACAAGGGAATTTATATCTTGGACCCCCAAATTTTAATGGATATGTAGGATTGCCTGATTTTGAAGGTTTTAAAGTAGTTATATAATTTTAAAAAAATTTCATTTAAGATAATTAAATGAACATGACAACATCGTACCTATTTTTAGCATTAGCTGTTTTTTTAGGTGTTACCTCAAATAGTTTTGCAAAAAATGCTGCAGGGTTTACTCTTCTAATACCAAGTATTATCACAGCCATAACAATTGTTTTATGCATGTATGCTTTATCTATGGTTATGAAAAATATCCCAATGGGAATTACCTACGCTTCATTTGCTGGATTAACAATTATTTCAACTGTAATTGTTGGTGTAATTAGGTTTAATCAAATACCAAATCTTTATTCAATGATTGGTTTAGGTTTAATTATTATAGGTGTATTAATGGTCAACTTATTAGGAAATAATTAATTATGATTTCAAAAAAATATTCTCAAACTTTATTTATGATTTTTATGGCTTTTGGAATGAGTGTTATAATGAGTGGTGTTGTTACCGCTGTAAACACAGGTATTAGCAATGGGTTCTTAGAAAGATATTTTAATTCTTGGTTATTTGCTTTTCCAGTTGCACTATTTGCAGCTTTTACTCTGGCTCCAATTATGAGACCTCTAGTTAATAAAATTGCATCAAAAAACTAATCATGAAACCATTTTATGGCTATATAATTTTAAGTGTTGGAATATTAACTGGTATTGCTGCTAATAGTTTTGCAAAAATATCAGATGGATTTTCAAAATTAACACCTACTATTGCTTGTTTAATTTTAATGTGTGTGACAATGTTTTCACTAGCCAAAGCAATGTCAGTAATTCCTGTTGGTTTTGCATATTCCACTTATAGTGGATTAACTGTTACAGGTGTTTTGATATTTGCTATAATAAAATATAATCAAATTCCTAATCTGTATGGAATTATAGGAATTTTACTAATTATAATTGGAGTAGTTATGGTTAATTCTTTAGGAAGATTAACTTAAAACTGAAAAGAATTTTATAATTTTTTACGGAAAAAAATATTGTAAGAGGAGTTCATTAAATTATCGAAACCCTATTACTTCATAAAGTTGCATTCAATAAATATATTTAACATAAAATAAAATAAATGTTTTGAATACAATATTTAGAAATGGTATTGTGCAAATATCAATAAAGGAGGATGATTATGAATTTATCACCACCTGACACATAACTGGTGTGATTAAATAATCAAAGACTAGAAAAGACAAAATAAATATAAAGTCCATTATTATGGATTTTGGCGTATACCGCTAACTTACAGGGGAACTCTTTTGGAGCTTTCTGAAAGGGTGAACCCCTTAAAAGATAAGTTAAAATGTAGATGGTAAGACGTGAGTACCATCATCATCTAAAGTAATATTAAATTCCTCAACAACGTTAGAAATATCTAGAGGCGAATATAAATGTGGAAACATAGTTCCGTCTGATGCTTGTTCCCAAACTAAATGATCTAGCTTTAAAGTGTCTACTTTTAATAAAATTAAATCAATTTGTTTTTGGTAAAATTTTTTAAGAGTCCCAGCAACTTGGTCGTCACCTGAAAAGTGAATGTAACCATCTTCTAAATCTTTTTTAGAGCCTGTAAATTGACCTTTGCTCATAATTTCTTGCCATTCAGATTTAGTACATATTTTATAAATAAATTTGAGATTCATTTAAAATTTATATTATTCAGTGAAGATGATGACAATAAGAAACTTCCCTCTTTCGAGGGAAGTTAATATTAACTATCTAATAGAGAGAGAAGATAATGTTAATTTTTTAATTTTGTACGCTCCTTATAGACAGTACATTAAGATATTGAAATGACTTATTGTCACTACAGCAATGTAAAGATTGAATACCTTATTTTATCTGTTCACTTAGTGAACGTTTTACCAAGATGAGTTTGGTTGAGTTAGGAACTCATTTTCTTCAATAGTAGATTTTCTACCTAACATTAAGTTTCGATGAGGATATCTGTGAAATTTCTTTATTACTGATGTGTGATCTTTCCAAGATTTTTTTATAGAGATTAAACCTGGATGATCTTTTAAGAATTTATCTAGTAGATAATAGGCCATATCATGATCTGTGATCTCTTCACTGTGAATTAGTGGTAATATCATAAACAATCTTTGATCTTGATCCATTTCATCTAAAAAGCCTGCATAAACAGAATCGTTAACTATCAACCTTGCTTTATGATCTTGGTTAAAGGCTTTTGGGTCATCTCTAAACATATTTCTTGAAAATTGATCAAATAAAATAACTAGAGCTAAAGAACCAAGAGGGCTATCTTGCCAATCATCATACTCATTTAAACCTGCTAGCTCATGATCTTTTAAAAAATTCTTTTTTATTAGTGCATCAAAATCTTTATGTTTTTGAAATCTTTTTATTTGTGGAGTTTCTTTAAACCAAAAATCAATTATCTCTTTAGCTTTTTTATTCATCTATTTATAAAGTAATACTGAATTCTCTTTTTCATTTGAAACTGGCTTTAAAAATTTAAGCATCTTATTGTGTATTGATTGATTTGCAGAAACTAGAATACTTCCTGCATTGACGGCATCTCTATTGTCCCAAGTTGTTACAACTCCACCTGCAGCTTTGATAATTGGCATTAATGGATGAATATCCCAAATTCTATTTGTGGCTTGAAAGACAACATCAATTTTTCCCTCACATAAATGTGAATAACTTAATGCGTCTGCAGTTGGAAATTGCATTAATTTTAAAACTTTTGGGATTGTCATTTGTTGTTTAAGAGAGATCGCCCCATGAAATGCTCCTGATACTTTTATCTGACTAAATGGTATTTTTTTTGAAACAGAAATTTTTCTTTTTTTACCCTTTTCAAAAACAAAAGAGTTTTTATTATCAAAATTTAAATAGTATTTATTTAGTATAGGAAAATTTGCTAATCCTACAACAGGGTTACCTTTAAAATTTAAAGCTATTAAGTTACTCCATGTTGGGTTGCCTATTACAAATGATCTTGTTCCATCAATTGGGTCTATGACCCATGTATAATCACTAGTTGATTTTTTGTGACCAAATTCTTCACCTATAACTTGATGATTTGGAAATTTTTTTTTGATCTTTAGTCTAATGAATTTTTCAAATGCTTTGTCAGATGTTGTTACTGGGTCATAGCCTTTACCTTTAAGTTTGTTAGATATCTTGAAAGTTTTGTTAAGTTTTGAAAAATAAAATTTGTTTAAGTCTTTTGCTAAGGTATTTAAAAAATTTGAATACAACTTGTAATCATTCGTATTTAATAAATTCATTAAATTATATTTTCAATTTGTTTTTCAGCTTCTTTAATTGATTTCTCATAATCTAACGCCATTTGATCAGCACTTATTACTTCAACTTTTTCAATTCCAAAAAAATTTAATATAAATTTTAACCATGGAGTTAAAAAATCCTCTGAGCTATTTAATTTAGTTCCACCTGAAGTAATTACTAAATAAGCTTGTTTATTTTTAAGCAATCCCTCTCTTCTCCCATTAGGTTTAAATCTGAAAGTCTCACCAATTCTTGCTGCTAAGTCACACCAAGCTTTAAGAGTCGCAGGAGGACCGTAATTATAAATTGGTGCTGAAATTATAATGATATCGCTTTCTTTTAATTCACTTACAAGTTTATCTGATAAATCAAACATTTTTTTATGATCTTCAGTTTGGTCTTTTTCTGCAATCTTCATTCCAGATTCAGTTAAGCCACTGACAAAAAGCATATCATCGTCTAAATCTCTGTAAATTACTTCATCACCTGGTTTTTTGATTTTCTTTAATAATTTTTTTGCTAATGCTCTTGAGCTTGATCCTTCTTTTCTGGCACTTGAATCAATTTGATAAATTTTCATAATTATAGATTGTTATTAACTTATTAACCAAAATTTTGCAAAAATGGTAAATAATTTAAGATATAGTACCCTAAAATTTGTAATTGGTTTGTTAAAATTAGGGCTCCAGTTATTAAAAGTATTATACCCCCACTCTTTGTGACTAAATTAATATTTTTTTTAAAGTTTTTAGAAAACATCAAAAATCTTTGCATTAGATAACCTGATAAAATGAAAGGTATTGCTAACCCAAGTGAATAAAAACTAAGTAATATTATAGCTTTAAATACTGTTTCCTCTGTAGAAGCTAATGCAAGAATTGAACCCAAAATCGGACCGATGCAGGGTGTCCATCCAAAGCCAAAAGCCATACCAATAACAAATGAAAACCAAATATTATTATTTTTTTTGGTATAAATCTTTTTTTCGAAATTCAAAAAATTAATATTTATAATTCCAATTAATTGTAGAGAGAATATAATAATAATTAAACCAGCAATTATTCTTAATGTTTCTGAATTTTGTAATAATACTTGCCCCAAGTAAGAAGCTGCTGCACCAAATATTATAAAAACAAAAGAAAAGCCTAAGGTAAATAATATTAATGGCATCAAGTTAATTTTCTTATTTGCAAGTAGTTCATCTAAAGAAGCTCCTGAAATAAAAGAAATGTAACCTGGTATTAAAGGCAAAACACAGGGTGATAAAAAACTAATTAGGCCAGCACCAAAAGCAATAAATAATTCAATCATATAAATTTATTCTGCTATTACTTTTGCATTTTGTGAACCAAGTATATCAATTGACAAGTCCATTTTATCCCCATTCTTTAAAAAGACAGGAGGAGTCATACCAAGACCAACTCCAGGGGGAGTTCCGGTGGTAACTATATCACCAGGCATCAATGTTATAAAACTTGTAATATGAGCTACCAAAAAGTTAAAATTAAAAATCATTTGGTTAGTGTTACCTGTTTGATGTCTATTACCATTAACATCTAGTGTTAAGTTCAAATTATTAACATCTTTAATTTCATCTTTGGTTACTAAATGAGGCCCTAAAGGTCCAAATGTATCACCAGATTTACCCTTAACCCACTGACCCCCTTTTTCTTTTTGCCATTCACGCTCACTGATATCGTTACAAATACAGTATCCAAAAATATAATCTTGTGCGTCTTTTTCTAAAACTCTTTTTGCTTTTTTTCCAATGACAAAAGCTATTTCCACTTCATGATCTAATTTTTTTGAATCCCTTGGTATAATTACATTGTCGTTTGGTCCAACTATAGAGTGAACTGACTTATTAAATAGAACTGGGTTCTCTGGTGTTTTTGCACCAGTCTCTTTTGCATGCTCAACATAATTTAAACCAATTGCAAAAAAATTTCCTGGCTTAGAAATACAAGGTCCTATTCTTTCATTTTGATTTATCTCTTCCAAACTCTCTAAGTCTATTTCTTTAATTTTATCTAGAGTTTCAAAATTAATACTTTCAGGATTTAAATCTTTAATAACTGATGATAAGTTTCTATATTTTCCATTTTTATCTAATGCTACAGGAATTTCTTGACCTACTTTTCCAATTCTTAAGAATTTCATTTTTTATTTACCTTTTCAATTGCATTATATAAAGAGCTATGATCAGTATTGCCATGTCCGTCTGCAACTAAATCTTTATACATTTCTTTAATTAAACTAGAAATAGGCAAATGAGTTTCCACTGCTTTTCCAGCATTAATAATATTAGTCATGTCTTTTAACTGTGTTGTGGTTTTCCCTTTTGGTGAAAAATCTTTATCTATCATTCTTTTACCATGAGTTTGTAATATCTTACTATCAGCCCATCCTCCTGATAAGGCTTCAATCATTTTACTTGGATTTGTTCCTGATTTTTCGCATAGAGTAATAGCTTCTGCGACAGCTCCAATAGTAACTCCAACAATTATTTGATTTGCTAGTTTTGAAATTTGACCAGATGTTACAGGTCCTACTAGTGTTGGGTTACCTAATATTTTAAGAAGATCATAACATTCTTGAAATATTTTTTCATCACCACCCACCATGATAGCTAAAGAAGCCTCTTCTGCTCCAATTGTTCCTCCAGATACAGGTGCATCTAAATAGTTAATATTCTTTTCTTTTAAAATCTCAGCATATTTTTTTGTAATAACAGGACTTACAGAGCTCATATCAATTACTGTGGCGCTTTCTTTAATGTTGGATATAAATTCATCACTACCCATTACTTTATCTACCGCAGCATCATCTGTAAGCATTGCAATAACTACGTCGGAATTTGTAACAACATCTTTGATTGATGTAGATATTTCTGCTCCAAATTCTTTAAGTCTATCTGCTTTATCTTGAGATCTATTATAAGCTTTTATATTATATCCTGATTTAAGAAGGTTTTTTGCCATGGGAAAACCCATAAGTCCTATTCCTATAAATCCAATATTTTTCATATAAAATTAAATATAAACTATATTAATTGCATAACTATACTTAATAGCTCTATGATAATTGCTAAATCTTAAAGGGTTTTGGTTGAATTCCCTTAACATTTGTCTTTATTTTAAATAGTGAACCTGAAAATTTATATTTTTTGATTTCGCTTTTATTCATGCCTTTCAAGGCAGTTGAGACAAAAATTTCATTATTATTCAATCCACCAAATGTACAATTTGTAATATTTTTTGCATTTAGATCTATTTTATGAATTTTTTTACCTTTAGGATTGTAAACAGAAATACATGCACCACCAAAATGACAAATCCAAACATTTTGTTTAGAGTCAATTGTCATACCATCAGGTGAGCCATCTTTTTTAGAAAACTTTAAAAATTTAGATTTTTTAACTATTTTATAGTTTTTATTGATTTTAATTTTATAAATTATTTTACTACGACTATCTGTGTGTAAAAAATTATCAGCATCAATAAATGCAGGACCATTTGTAATATAATATTTTGTATCCACTTTATGGATATTAAGTTTTTTATCTAAGCAATATAAAGATCCATTTTTAATATTCCTTTCAGGATTATCCATAGTTCCAAACCACAGTCTACCTTTAGGATCTATCTTTCCATCATTTATTCTATTTAGAGGTATATCTTCTTCAATTTGAATTGATCTAATAGTTTTTTTACTTTTAAGATTAATAATTCTAAGCTCAGACTGTAAACCAAGTATAAAAATATCTTTTTTAATATGAGCAAGAAATCCAATTTCTTTATCTAGTTTAATAATTCTTTTTTTATTAGTTTTAATATTTAAAATTAGAATTTTTTTCTTCTTAATATCAACAAAGTAAATTGAATTATGTGATGGCACCCATAGAGTGCCCTCACCTAATATTGTTTTTGAATTCCATATAACTTTTGGCTCTGAAGTTATGATATTCAAATTATTCAGTTATAACTTTTGAGTTTTGTTCACCTAAATTATCAATCGATAATCTAATTGTGTCACCTACTTTTAAAAATACTTGAGGTTTTTTTCCCATACCCACTCCTGGAGGTGTTCCAGTTGTAATAATATCACCCGCTTGTAAAGTCATAAACTTACTTAAATATGAAACTATAAAGAACACATTAAATATCATTTTATCTGTGTTCCCAGTTTGCATTCTTTGTCCATTAACATCTAAGCTTAAATTAAGACTGTTAATGTCAGAGATTTCATTCTTAGTGACCAAATAAGGTCCAATCGGTCCATATGTATCATGTGATTTTCCTTTAACCCACTGTCCCATCTTTTTAAGTTGCCACTCTCTTTCGCTCACATCATTTACTAAACAATACCCAAGAATGTGGCTTTCTGCTTCTTTTTCGCTAATATTTTTAGTGTCTTTTCCGATAACTATTCCTAATTCAACTTCCCAATCAAGTTCTTTTGAATCTTTTGAAATTTCAATATCATCATTCGGACCATTAATTGAACTTGTTGCTTTCATAAATACTATGGGTTCTGATGGTTCGTCCATACCAGACTCTGCCGCATGATCAGAATAATTCAAGCCAATTGCTACAAACTTTCCAGGTTTATTAATACATGCACCTATTCTTTCAGAACTTGAAAGTTCAGGTAAATTTTCTAAATCTACACTTTCTAACTTTTTAATAGTTTCAAAATTAATGGTATCTGAATTTAAATCAGCTACATGAGAACTCAAATCTCTGATTTTTCCATTTTTATCTAATGCTGCTGGTTTTTCTTTTCCTTTAACGCCTACTCTTAATAATTTCATAATTGTCCTTTTTTGATTGATTAAATTGAAACCCCACCATCAACTGAAAAAGTATTTCCCGTTGTAAATGTGGATTCGTCACCAGCTAAATATATTGCCATAGCAGCAATTTCTTCAGCTGTACCCAGTCTACCCATTGGTTGTCTTGCTATAAAATCTTTTTTAGTTTGTACTGGGTCTGAACTTTGATTAACTCTGTCTTGCCAAGATGGTGAGAATACCGTTCCAGGTGCAATGGAATTACATCTAATATTTTGTTTTACAAAGTCAGCTGCAATTGATTTAGTTAAACCTATAACTGCTGCTTTTGTTGTTCCATAAACAAATCTGTTTGGGAATCCTTTTAGACTTGAAACACAAGATGAGACATTAATTATACTTCCACCATTCTGCTTAACCATTAAAGGTAAAATTTTCTTACACATAAAATACATAGCTTTTATATTCACATCAAAAGAGAAGTCCCAATCTTTTTCTTCACAATCTAGAATAGTTCCATGATGAACAAAGCCCACTGCGTTGAACAAAACATCAACTCTATCTACGCTTTTCATAAAATCCAAAATAGCATTATTGTCAGTTGAGTCTAGAGTGTGAACTTTAATTTTAGGATATTCTTTATTTAATTCGGCTAAAGTTTTGTCATTTAAGTCAGTTGCAGTTACTTTTGCTCCTTCATTATGAAATGCTATCGCAGTTGCCTTACCAATTCCCTGGCCTGCCGCTGTTACAATAATATCTTTACCTTGTAGTCTATTAGTCATATTTTTCCTTTTTAATGTGAATGTCTGGGCATCCCTTTTGTATTTGTTATATCTAAGTATAAAGACTCTGTCTCTAAGCAGGCTCCAGTTTCCAGCTGACCTACCATTTTTCTTGAAATTTCCTGCCATGGTGTTTGATTTTTTAATATTGGAATCTTTGTATTTTTTCTCCTCTCAGTAATCTCTGTATCTGATATTAATAAATCAATTCTTCTATTATTAAGGTCTACTTTAATTTTATCACCTGTTTGAACTATCAATAAATCTCCGCCAATTGCTGATTCTGGGGACACATTTAATATAGAGGGACTTTCTGAGGTACCACTTTGTCTGCCATCTCCTAGTGTTGGAAGAGTATTAATACCTTTTTTTAACAATCTATCTGGTGGTTGCATATTCACTACTTCTGCAGAACCAGGATAACCAACTGGTCCACACCCTCTAATCATTAAAATTGAATTTTCATCTATATTCAATTTTTCATCATTTATCCTTGTATGATAATCTTCTGGGCCCTCAAATATTACTGCATTGGCTTCAAATACATTTTTATTTTTTGGATTAGATAAATATCTTTTTCTAAACTCTTCACTTATTACTGATGTTTTCATAACAGCAGAATTAAAAAAATTACTTCTCATAACAATGTAACCTGCATTTTCTACCAGTGGATTTGCGAATGATTTTATAACATCGGTGTCTACATCTATCTTGATTTTTAAATTTTCTTCCACAGTTTTTCCAGACACAGTAAGGACATTTTTGTGTAATTTATTATTTTTTAACAACTCTTGCATGATAGCAGGTACACCACCCGCTCTATGAAATCTTTCCATTAAATGTTCTCCAGCTGGCTGGCAATTCACAAGTAATGGAATGTCATGTCCTAGTGTTTGCCAATTTTCTATATCTAATTCTAACCCCATGTGTCTTGCTATTGCAGTAAGATGTGGAGGACAGTTACTTGATGCACCGATAGCACTTGCAACTAAGATTGCATTTTCAAATGCTTCTTTGGTCATAATTTTTGAGGGTGTTAAATCTTCATGAACCATATCAACAATTCTTTTTCCTGTTTCAAATGAGATTTGTGATCTTTCTCTATATGGTGCAGGTATAACTGCACAACCTGTTAAGGACATTCCCAATGCTTCTGCAATAGAGTTCATAGATGAAGCTGTACCCATTGTATTACAATGGCCTATGCTTGGTGCTGACGCTGCAACCTTATCCATAAATTCATCATAGGTTATTTCACCTTTAGCATATAACTTTCTAGTTTCCCAAACTACAGTTCCTGAACCAACTTTTTTTCCTTTATAATTTCCATCGAGCATTGGACCACCTGATAAAACTATAGCAGGAATATTTACTGTTGCCGCTGCCATTAATGCTGCTGGTGTAGTTTTATCACAACCAGTTGTTAAAATTACGCCATCAATTGGATAACCAAATAAAACTTCCACTAAAGATAAATAAGATAAATTTCTATCTAAACCAGCCGTAGGTCGTTTTCCTGTTTCTTGAATTGGATGAGTTGGAAATTCCATTGGAATACCCCCTGCTTGTCTAATCCCATCTTTAATTCTACTGCTTAGTTCTAGAAAATGTCTATTGCATGGTGATAGATCGCTACCAGATTGTGCAATTCCAATTATAGGTTTTCCAGATTGTAACTCATGTCTTGTCATCCCATAGTTTAAATATCTCTCTAGATATAAAGCTGTAAGAGCTGGATCATTTGGATTATCAAACCACTGTTTACTTCTTAATTCTTTTTTTTTCATATTATGAATTTGTTATAACCAACCTTTATCAACTATATAATCTTGATTTGTGCATCCAGATGAAGCATCAGAGCCAAAAAATAGAACAGTTTTGGCTATATCTGCAGGCATTAACTTATGTTTTAAACACTGCTTTTTCATCATATCAGCTTCTGATTCTGGGGTTAACCATTTCTCAATTTGTCGTTCTGTCATTACCCAACCTGGAACAACAGAGTTTACTCTTATATTAAATTCACCTAAATCTCTTGCAAAAGATCTTGTTAAACCAACAACACCAGATTTTGCTGCAGTGTAAGCTGCCATACCTCCTTGGCCTATCATCCAAGAAACAGAGCCTATATTTATAATAGATCCGCCTTTACTTTTAATCATAGCCTTCTTAACAGACTGAACTGTAAAAAAATAATGTCTTAAATTGATATTCATTCTTTCGTTCCAAAATTCTTCAGTTACATCATCAATTGAATGCCTTTCATCATTAGCAGCATTATTAACTAAAATATTAATTGGACCATTATCATTGATAATTTTTGATATAGTGTTTTGTAAATCTTTAATATTTAATAAATCACATTTTATAAAAGTTGGAATTGTAAAATCTTTATTTTTACATTCTAATATTAATTTATTTGATACTTCCTCATTAATATCAATAAAAAAAACTTCGGATCTTTGCTCACAAAAATGTTCTACAATAGAAGCTCCAATACCAGAGCCACCACCAGTAATGAAAACTCTTTTATCTTTTAAATCTTTATAAATAGCTGACATTTTATATTCTGTTTTTCGTATGTTTATCAAATAAAGAGATTTGAGACATATCAATATTTAATTTTAAATCATTATTTATATTAATATCCAATGTAGATGCAAATTTACCAAGTACTTGTTGATCAAAATAATTAAATGTCACAATTTGCTCATGACCTGTGTATTCTAATAGTTCTGATTTCAAATTAATCTCAAAGCAGTCAGGGTTAATTTTTTCAAAATAAATATGCTCCGGTCTAATTCCTAAATAAGCTGATATTTCAGCACCTTCAAAATTTTTCTTAAAAGAGTAGTTTCTAATTGGTATTTTAACATTATCATTTGAATCACTTGGTATAAAAATGATATCATTGTTGTCTTTGAGTAATTTACCTTCAATCAAATTCATTGATGGAGAGCCAATAAAGTCTGCAACAAAAATACTTTCCGGCTTATTATAAATATTTTTAGGTGTATCACATTGTTGAATTAAACCATGATCCATGATTGCAATATTTGTACCTAAGCTCATTGCCTCTGTTTGATCATGAGTAACATAAACTATAGTTGTGCCAAGTTTTTGATGTAGTTTTTTAATTTCTCTTCTCATTTCAACTCTTAATTTTGCATCGAGATTTGATAACGGCTCATCAAATAAAAAAATTTTAGGATCCCTTACTAGCGCTCTACCCATTGCAACACGTTGACGTTGACCGCCAGATAATTGAGATGGTTTTCTGTCTAATAGTTGTGTTATTTGTAATAAATTAGAAACATCATCTAATGCTTTTGCTATTTTTTCTTTTGGTGTTTTTCTTTGCTCTAAACCAAATGTTACGTTCTTTCTAACAGTCATTGCTGGATAAAGAGCATAAGATTGAAATACCAAAGCAATATCTCTATCACTTGGTTCCATATTATTCACAATATGGTCATCTATTAAAATATCACCACTATTAGATGTTTCTAAACCAGCTATAGTATTCAATAATGTAGACTTTCCACAACCCGAGGGTCCTAAAAGTACAAGAAATTCACCATGTTTAATATCTAGGTTAATTCCTTTTAATACTTCTGTTTTTCCAAAATTTTTGTTTATGTTATTAATCTTTAAAGTAGCCATATTATCCTTTCACTGATCCAGCTGTTAGTCCTTTGATAAAATAATTTCCAGCAAGAATATAAACTATTAATGTGGGAATTCCTGTAATGATCGCTGCTGCCATATCAACATTATATCTTTTGACAGCCGTACCTGTTAAAACTAAATTATTAAGAGCAACTTGAATTGGTGCAGATTCACCAAATGAAAAAGTAGCACCAAATAAAAAATCATTCCATACTTGTGTAAATTGCCAAATAACAGTTACTACTATTATTGGTATAGAAATTGGTAAAATTATTTTAAAAAATATTTTAAAAAAACCAGCACCATCTATTCTTGCCGCTCTTACCATTTCATCTGAAATTGATACATAATAATTTCTACAAAATAAAGTTGTAAAACAAATTCCATAAACAACATGAACTAATATTAGTCCATTTATTGAATTTGAAATTCCAAGAACGCCCAATGTTCTAGCCATTGGTAATAAAATTGCCTGGTACGGAATAAATGTACCAAATAAAAATAATAGAAAGACATATGAATCACCTTTAAATCTCCATTTTGTTAGGGCATAACCGTTAATAGCACCAAGTAAAGTTGATATAACAACAGCAGGGACTACTAGTTTTATTGAGTTCCAAAAATAAGGTTTAAGGAAAACATCACCACCTTTGTAGCCTGTTCCATCCCAGGCTTGTTTCCAGGCATCAAATTTTAAAGAACTGGGTAATGAAAATAAGTTTCCCTGTCTAATCTCAGGCATTGTTTTAAAAGAAGTAACAATCATAACATAAAGGGGTGTTAAATAATAAATAACAAAAACTGCCAATATAAAATATAAAATCCATCTATAGATTGTATTTTTTCTTCTAGAATTCGCTTCTAATTTGTTTAGTTTTAAAGTTTCTTTATCTTGCATCTTCCCTCTTCAGTTCTGAATATAAATATGGCACAACAATTGCTGATACTGTTAAAAACATCATGATAGCACTTGCGGATGCTAAACCAACCTCACTTCTATGAAATGCCATAGTCGTCATAAATACTGCTGGCATATCTGAGGAAATTCCTGGTCCACCTGAAGTTAGCGCTATAATTAAGTCATAACTTTTAATTGATAAGTGAACCAAGATTACAATTGCGCTCATAAAAACTGGCCGCATCATTGGGAGGATAATTTTACTGTAAATTGAAAATATTCCAGCACCATCAATTTTTGCTGCTTTAATAATTTCATCATCAACTGATCTTAGACCTGCTAAAAAAATTGCCATTATAAATCCAGATGACTGCCACACACCAGCTATTACTATCGTGTATATTGACATTTCTGGTGTTACTAGCCAGTCAAATTTAAAGGTCTCAAAACCCATATCATGGGCAAATTTTTCAATACCTAGTGTTGGGTTTAGAACCCACTTCCAAGCTGTCCCTGTTACAATAAATGATAATGCCATAGGGTATAAATAAATTGTTCTTAAAAAACCTTCAGCTCTAATTTTTTGATCCAATAAAATTGAAAGAAGAATTCCAATAGCTATGCATAGAATGATGAATAACACAGTGAATATGAGTAAATTTTCTACTGCTACGTGCCATCTTGGCATTTTCCACAGTCTAATGTACTGGTCAATTCCCCAAAGCTCATATCTTGGCAGCATCTTGGACTTTGTAAAAGAGATATATATCGTCCAAAAAATGAAACCATAGACAAACCATGATAAAATTCCAAGTGATGGTGTTAAAACTAACTTAGGTAAATTTTTTTTTAGCCAGAACATATTTTATAATTAAATCTGCGCTATCATTTTCATGACAGCGCAAATCTTAATGTACTTTTTTTATTATAGTGAAGCCTTAACTGCTGCTGCTAATTTTTTTGCAGCGTCAGACGAAGACATTTTTGAATTGAAATGCTCAGTAACTACATCTTGAATTGCACCTTTTTGTGCAAGTTTTAATGCCATACCGTGAGCAAAACTTGGTAGTAATCCACCTTTAGAAGCAGCAGTTTTTAAGTCTGCGTTTGATTTTTTAGCACACATATCAAACTCATCCATAGAAACGTCTAATCTTGCAGGTATCGAACCTTTGTAGATGTTAAAAACTTTTTGGAAGTTTTTTCCCATCATTAAGCTAGCAAGTAGTTTTTGACCTTCAACTTTTTCTTTACCTTTTACTTTGAAGAAAATAAATGAATCTACATTGTAAAGATATCCATTATCAGATGGAGTTGGTGCACAGATATAATCTTTTCCTGGCGCCTGGTTGTTAGCAGAAAACTCACCTTTTGCCCAGTCACCCATGATTTGAAAAGCAGCTTTGCCTTCCATAACCATACCAGTAGCTATGTTCCAGTCTCTTCCTGGAGAACCAGCATCTGTGTAACCTTTAAGTTTTCTCATTTGGTCAAATACTTTAGCCATAGTCGCTCCACCTAAAGTAGCAGGATCTAATTCTACAAAAGCTTTTCTGTAAAAATCATTTCCACCAATACCAAGAGCTACAGCTTCGAATACTGTTGCGTCTTGCCAAGGCTGACTACCATGAGCTAAAGGAATAATTCCTTTTGCTTGAAGCTTATCTGCTGCAGCATTAAATTCTGCCCAAGTAGAAGGCATTTTAATACCATTTTCATCTAAAACTTTTTTATTAGCCCAGATCCAGTCAATTCTGTGAATGTTTACAGGTGCAGCACAATATGCTTTACCATCATCACACTTCATATGACTTGCAACTTGTTTACTTAAAAGATTGTCCCAACCTTCTTTTTGTGCAACAGCATCAATGTTATAAGGTCCAACTACACCTTCATCATCATACTCTTGAATTGTGGGACCTTTAATTTGTGCGGCTGCAGGTGCATCGTTAGCAACTATTCTAGCTTTTAGTGTTTGCATTGCTGCATCTCCACCACCACCAGAAACAGGCATGTCTAACCATATTCCACCTTGTGCTGCAAAATCATCTTGTAGTACTTTTAAAGCTTTTGCTTCACCACCACCTGTCCACCAGTGCAATACCTCAGCTTTAGGTGCTGCAAATGAAACACTTGGAGTAAGAGCTAGTGCTATTAAAGCAACTATCAGTTTTTTCATTTTCATTTTATTTCCTCTGTTTTGTTAATAAGAAAATTAATTGGATTAATTAATTTAAAAAAGAGAGCATAAGAGAAATAAAAATAAACCTAAACAAAAAAGTGATCCACTCAACCTAAGATTGATTTTAATTTATAAGAAAGAATCTTTTATATTATTTACACAATTAGATATTAGGAATGGTTTTCTTCACTTTTTAAGTGTCCAGTAGGGTTAATAACTAGATTTTCTGCCTAATCTTGCTGCGCCCCTAACACCACTAGCATCACCGAACTTAGGTTTTAAAAATACACCTTCGTATTCTTTTCCTATAACATACTTTTTAGTTAAGTTTTCTACTTCATCTAAAAAATCTATTTCATTAGTAACACCACCACCAAATATAAAAACATCTGGATCAAGAATATTAACTATAACCGCTAATGACATTGCAAGATTGACTTTAAAGTCATCAATCATTTTTTCAGCATCTAACTCATGTCTTCTATATAATTCAAATATCTGATTAGATTTTAAATTTTTTCCATATTTTTTATTAAATCTTTTAGCCAAACCCAATCCTGAAACAAAACTTTCTACCTCTGCCTCTCTTAAACTTGATGTATCAAGTTCTTCCTTTTTAGCTGCCATGTACGGTAATTGATTATGGCCCCATTCACCAGCAACTCCATTTGGGCCTGAAACAATTTGTTTATCTATTACTAATCCACCTCCCGCACCTGATCCTAAAATTATTCCATAAACAATTTTATAATGCTTACCTGCTCCATCAATCGCTTCTGATAATGCAAAACAGTTTCCATCATTTTCACAAAAAACTTCTCTACCTAAAGCTTTTCCTAAATCTTTTTGAAAGGGTTTTTTTTCAATCCAGACACAATTAGGTGCATTTTTAACTAACCCTGTTTGTGGAGAATGAACACCTGGATGACAAACACCTATGGGAAATACTTGATTGTGTTTTTTTTCTAACTCTATAACTACATCTTTAATTATTTGAATTATTTTAAGATAATCTTTTGGACAGTCTCTCCTGGATCTATCAACTTCTTCACCATTGTCCTTTAAGATAACACTTTCTATTTTTGTTGCACCAACGTCAAATCCAATTTGCATAAATAAAAAATATACTTAAAGGATTAAATTTTCAATCTTTAAAATAAAAATTAAAAAATCTAATTATTTTTATAAATTGACATATAAAGTTTTAATGTTACTCCAACCAATATAAACGAGCCTCCAATAAATACATTTATTGATGGAATATCATCAATAAATATAAAAGCCCACGCAGGACCCAGCAATGCCTCTAACAACATAACAAGTCCTATTATTGAAGATGATATATATTTTGAGGCAATTATTAAGAATATAAAAGGCAGTCCAGTTTGAAATACTCCCGCGACTATTGATAACAAAAAATCATGCTTAGAAATGAAGATATATTCAGAAGCAAACAAAGCATAAATCATTACAAAAAAAGATCCTATTATACCCGATAGAGTTAGGTCACAATTTGGAAATTTTTTTACAAAAATAACCACTCCCGCAAAACACAATGGTATAGCTAAAGCAATTACGTTTCCTTTTAAGTCACCGACATATAAAGAGTTTAAAAATATTATAACTATTCCTATAAATGCAATTATTATTGAAATTAGTGTAATTAAATTTATTTTTTCTTTTAAAAAAAAAAAACTGAATATAGTTAAAAAAATTACCTGAGTTGTATTTATAAAATTAACATTTGCAACACTGGTGTTTAACATTGAATAAACAAAGCCCACAAATCCAAAGAATAAACCACACCCCATTATTAGAGACACAAAACTTGACTTTATTAACACTTTAAAAATATCTCTTTTATATTTTGTTAATAAGAAAATAAATATTGTTATACTAAAAAAAAATTGTCTCCAAAAAAGAATTTGCCAAGGATTTTCTGTTTCAAAAGATTTTACTGTTAAGCCACCAAAGCTCACAAGAAAAACACCTAAAAAAATAATTAATATACCAAAAAAATTTTTATTTCTTTTCAACTTGTTACTTATTCATCCAATTTGGCAAAAATAGAGCTATGTCTGGATACAAAATAACTATCGTGATAGCCAAAATCTGAAGTAACATAAATGGCATCACACCTTTAAAGATATCAAGAATACTTATCTCAGGTGGCGCTACACTTTTTATATAAAAACATGCGGGTCCGAATGGAGGTGATACAAATGAAACTTGCATATTTAAACTAAAAAGAACTCCGTACCAAATAGGACTAAAACCAAGCTGAATTATAATTGGGACAAAAATTGGTGATGTGAGTAATAAAATACCTATCCAGTCCATAAACATTCCTAAAATTACTAAAATTCCCATCATAGTTAACACTATTCCAATAGGTTCAAATGGAAGACCTAACACCATACTTTTTAAATATGCTGTTGCACCCATTATACTAAATACGCCAATCAAACTCGTTGATCCCATAGTTAACCAAAATAATCTTCCCGTGACACTTAGTGTGTATGATAGGCAATCTTTTAAAAATTTAAAATTTACTTTTTTTCTTTTTATACCAATTAATAATGCTGCTAATGCTCCTGTCGCAGCAGTTTCAGTTACAGTAGCGATACCACCGTATATACTTACCATTATCCATAAAGCTATAAGGCCTGGAGCTATTAATTTTTTTAAAAGTTTTATTCTTTCGTTTAAAGGCGGTATGTCTTCTTTTTTTCTTGGAGGGCCTTTTGAAGGATCCAAATAACATCTTACAATAATGTAAATTATATAAAACGATGCTAGCATAAACCCTGGAATGAAAGATGCTAAAAATAAATCTCCAGTTGGCACGCCTGCTTCCAAAGCAAAAAAGATTAAGATTATTGAAGGTGGTATCATTGTACCTAAGCCGCCTCCAACACATATTAAACCTACTGACAAATGCTTATCGTAGTTAAGTCTTAATAGTTGTGGTAGCGCAACCAATCCTAACATTAATAATTCTCCACCAGCAATACCGGTAATTGCAGCCAAAAAAATAGCAGCAACCATAGTTTGAACACCCACACTACCAGGTATAGAGTTTCCCCAAACTGACATAGCTTCGAACAAATCTTCGGCAATTCCAGCTTTTTCCATAAATGTTGACATTAAAATAAACAAGGGAACTGCAACTAAAGTGTACTCTGTAATTAATGAATACATTCTTGAAGCTAATAGTGGTAATGCATGTGGTCCAATAAAGACAACAGCACCTACAGCCGCAATAGAGATGGTTACAAATGCCAAGGGCAAGCCCAACATCATCAAAAAGATCATTGATCCAAGCATTATTAAAGTAGCTGTTTCGACTGGAATTGGCATATTATTTATATTTTATTATCTTCTTTTAAAAAATTAATCATATTTACTATAAATTGAAATCCCATAATAAGAGCAGCAAATCCTACCATGGGCTTAACTAATGCGGGGCCATAAGAGTCCATTCCTGTGCCACTAGTTTCGCCATTTAATAATGCTGCCCACCCCCAAGGTAAACACGCATAAGACACTACAAAACAAACTATACAAGCAAATAAAAGGTTAAAAGTTTTGATAATTTTTTGAATTTTTTTTGGCAGTTGATCTAATATAGTAGTAATAGAAATATGTGTTTGTTCTTTTGTAACGTAAGGACCTGCCATACAAATTGCAGCACCTGACAAATATATACAAGTTTCAAAAACCCAATCCGTTGGGTTGTTAAAAATATATCTCATGAAAACTTCATAAGTTGTAAAAAAAACAATAAATAAATAAAAAGTAGATGCAAAATCACCCATAGCCTGGGAAATAAAATTAATACAGTTAATTGGATATTTTAAAAGATTCATTTAAAAAAGTTAATTACAGCAGCCAATAAATATCATATTGGCTGCTGTATACGATTTTTAGTCTAATATTCTTATTAGTCTAACATTCTTATAGTTTTCAAAAAACCGACTTGATTATCATAAGCTTGTTTTGCAAAATCACTTTTTTTAGACTCTTTTTCCCAGATTTTTGCAGCCATAGCTCTCATTTTTTTTCTTTCATCAGCAGGCCAATCAATGATTGTTACACCATGATTTTCAAGATCATCTTTTTCAGCCGGACCTCTTAACATAAGTTGTCTCATGTTAATTTGAGTTCCCATATCTCTAGCTGCCATTGTTAAGATTGCTTGAATATCTTTTGGTTGTGCATTCCATTTTCCCTTATTTACCGTAAAAGATAAAACTGGCATTGAATGAAAATCAACAATAGCATATTTTGCAACCTTGTGCAGACCTAAAGATTTGTTTGCAACATAATCAGATAAGTCAGCAGCATCTATAACGCCTTTTTCTAGGGCACTATAAACTTCACCACCAGATAAATTAACCGGTGAAGCTCCCATAGCTTTCAACAATGAAGTTGCCGTTCCAGATGGAGCTCTCATTTTAACTCCTTTAAAGTCAGCAATAGAATTGATTGGTTTTTTTGATGCAACAGACTCTATTCCAGCATTCGGACAACCTACAAATTGTGCTCCAAATCCGTCATACATTTTTTGGAACAGTTCTTTTCCGCCGCCATATTCACACCAAGTTGCTGCTTCAAACCAGTTGCTATAAGCACCAATTAAATCTGCTAATAAAGGCATTGCTGGATCTCTACCTGCAAAATAAGCTGGTGATGTTAAATCACCATCTATAATTCCCATTTTTACAGCTTCAAGTGTTTCATTTGGTGGTATAATTGCTTTTCCAGGAAATATTTCTAAAGTCAATCTTCCACCCAACATTACATTAACTCCATCTACCCAGTCAGACATAAATTGATAAACTGTATGTCCTGATGGTAAGTGAGCTTGGATTCTCCAATTTTCAGCTGCTTTTACATTTACATTTAATATAAACAAAAACAAATCCTGATTTACCTGATTTTAGGCTACCAGCTAAATAATTATGAACATAGCCAGTTTTTTTTATGAATTTTTCAATTTTAACTCTAGTCTTTGAAGAAACAACGCTTGGGTTACTAATGGATCGTGAAATAGTCGAAGTTGAATACCCAGTTTTTTTAGCAACCTCTTGTATAGTTATTTTTTTTTTCACTAATTAACTATTACTTAAAAACTTAACACTTTTCTATGTAATAAAATAATAAGATCTAATCCAAAAATTATTGCCTATATTGGTCAGGTATATTTAATAATGCAAGACCATATCTCATGCTAACTAGCGGCATCACGGTAACTAAATGTTGATGAGTATCTAATAATCTTATCATCATTTAAGTTAACGTAATTACTTTTTGATATCTTTTTTATTAGTTAGTAAGTAGCTCTTCCTCCACTCAAATCAAAAACAGCAGATGTTGAAAATGAGTTCTCTTCGGAAGATAACCAAGTAACCAATGATGCTAATTCATCAACCTTAGCAAATCTATTTCTTGGAATTTTAGAAAGCATATAGTTGATATGCTCTTCAGTCATTTGATCAAATATTCTCGTTTTTGCTGCAGCTGGAGTTACGCAATTAACAGCAATATTTTTAAGAGCTAATTCTTTACCAAGTGATTTTGTTAAACCGATGACACCTGCTTTAGATGTACTGTATGCACTAGCATTTGGATTGCCTTCTTTGCCAGCAATAGATGCAATATTAACTATTCTTCCATAGTCATTTTTAATCATAAATGGCACAACTGCTTTACAGCAATAAAATACAGAATTAAGATTAAGGTTTATTACTTTATTCCATTCTTCAACTGG
>CAJQRR010000006.1 GCA_905612385.1 uncultured Candidatus Pelagibacter sp. | reverse complement strand
TATTTTTTCTAATTTATCACCAAACAAACTTAATCTCCACGCTCTATCTTCAAAGTGTGAAGGAAATATTTCAAGATATTCTCCCCGAGCTCTAAAAGTTCCTCGATAAAAACTCTGATCATTTCTTTTGTATTGTAAATTTACTAAAGTTTTTATTAGTTGCTCTCTGCTGTATTCGTAATCTTTTTTTAAACTTAACGTCATCTTACTGTACGCTTCAACAGAACCCAGACCATAGATGCAAGAAACACTTGCAACAATAATTACATCATCTCTCTCTAATAGTGATCTAGTAGCTGAGTGACGCATACGATCAATTTGTTCATTAATAGATGCTTCTTTTTCAATATAAGTGTCTGACCTTGGTACATAGGCCTCGGGTGTGTAGTAATCATAATAAGATACAAAATACTCAACAGCATTGTCTGGAAAAAAAGATTTCATCTCCCCATAAAGCTGTGCGGCTAGTGTTTTGTTAGGAGCAAGTATAAGAGCTGGTCTATTAGTTTTTTCAATTACTTGGGCCATTGTAAAGGTTTTTCCAGAACCTGTTACACCAAGCAAAACTTGGTTTAATTCTTCTTTATTTGCACCCTTAACTAATTGTTTTATTGCTTCTGGCTGATCACCAGCAGGCTTAAAATCTGTAACAAGTTTAAATTTTTTTCCACCTTCTAGTTTCTGGTGAATTTCAGGATTTTTGCTCTGTATATCTGTAATTAAATCTTGATAAGTATTTTGCATTATCTATAAAACTATTAGAATAAAAATATATTTCAATGAGCATTATATCAAACAGTCTAAAAAAAATTAAACCATCACCAACTATTGCTGTAACTCAAAAAGCAAGAGAGTTAAAAGCAGCTGGAAAAGATATAATAGGACTTGGGGCAGGAGAACCAGACTTTGATACTCCAGATAACATCAAACAAGCGGCTATAAAGGCCATAAATGATGGTGATACCAAATATACAGCTGTTGATGGAACGCCTGCTTTAAAGAAAGCAATAGTAGAAAAATTTAAAAGAGAAAATAATCTAGATTATACAGCTGATCAAATCACAGTTGGAGCTGGTGGGAAGCACGTAATTTATAACGCTATGATGGCAACACTAAATGAAGGAGATGAAGTTATTGTTCCAGCTCCTTACTGGGTTTCTTATCCTGATATAGTTTTATTGGCTGGTGGAACTCCAATTATTTTAGAATGTAATGAAAAACAAGGATTTAAAATTAATCCAAGTGAATTAGAAAAATATATAACTCCAAAAACAAAGTGGATAATATTAAACTCACCATCAAATCCAACTGGTGCTTGTTATACTGAAAATGATATTAGAGAAATTGCCAAAGTATTAATTAAACATCCTCATGTTCACATATTAAGTGATGATATTTATGAGCACGTAATTTATGAGGGCTTTAAGTTTTTCACTATTGCTCAAATTGAAGAATTAAAAGAAAGAGTTCTTACAATGAATGGTGTAAGTAAGGCGTATTCAATGACTGGCTGGAGAATAGGGTATGCTGCTGGGCCAAAAGAAATTATTAAAGCGATTGCTAAAATACAATCACAATCAACAACTAATCCATCTTCAATTAGTCAAGCCGCAGCAGTTGAAGCTTTAAACGGAACTCAAGACTTTATAAAAGAAAGAGCAACTTCTTTTCAAGAAAGAAGAGACTTTGTTGTTAAAGCACTAAATGAAATAGATGGAATTGAATGTCTAAATCCAGAGGGTGCATTCTATGTTTTCCCAAGCTGTAAAGGTTTAATTGAAAAAAAAGATAGTGCTGGAAAAGAACTTAAAACAGATACTGATTTTGTTCAGTCTTTATTAGAGAATAGTGGTGTAGCAGTTGTACAGGGCTCTGCTTTTGGTTTAGAAGGTTTCTTTAGAATATCTTATGCAACTTCAATGGAAAATCTTAAAAAAGCTTTAGAAAAAATATCTTCTTTTTGTAAAAGTCTTAACTAGGTTTTTGCTTTCCCCACATCTCAAAATATTTACCTTTTTCTAACAATAAACTCTCATGTGTCCCTTGTTCAATAATAGCACCCTGATCAAGAACAATAATATCATCAGCATTTGCAGCCGTAGATAGCCGGTGAGCAATTATTAAAGTTGTTTTACCTTTAGAGACATTTTCTAAATTTTTTTGAATTTCTTTTTCCGTACTAGTATCTAATGCAGATGTCGCCTCATCAAAGAAAAATATTTTAGGATTTTTTAGAATAGTTCTTGCAATAGCAACTCTCTGTTTCTCTCCACCAGATAATTTCAATCCTCTTTCTCCAACAATTGTTTCATAACCATCTGGTAAAATAGTTATAAAATCATGTATATCTGCATTTTGTGCAGCACTAATGACCTCCTCTTTAGTAGCACCAGTATTACCGTAAGCTATATTATAATAAATTGTGTCATTAAATAAGACAGTGTCTTGTGGGACTACACCAATAATTTTTCTTAAAGAATTTTGAGAAATTTTATTTATATTTGTATTGTTAATAAAAATATTTCCTTCTTTTGGATCATAAAACTTAAATAACAACCTACTTATTGTTGATTTACCAGCACCAGTTGGTCCTACGATGGCTACCTTTTTTCCATTAGGAACAGTAAATGAAATATTTTTAATGATAGTTCTTCTTACATCATAATCAAAACTAACGTTCTCAAATCTAATTTCTGCATCATTACTTTGGGGTATATCTTCAAGGTTATCATTTGTTGTTGGGGCAACTTCTAGTAAGCTAAACATATTTTCCATATCAGTTAATGCTTGCCTGATTTCTCTGTAGACAGAACCCAACCAATTCAATGGCTGATATAATTGGAGCATGTATGCATTAATTACAACAAACCCACCAATATCAATCTCTCCACTTTTGATCCCATAAACTGACATTACTAACATAATAGTAATACCCACCATTATGATAAATGTTTGGGCTATGTTTAATAGTGAAAGAGAATGTCTACTTTGATTTGCTGCCAACTCATATTCTTCTAATGATTGATCAAGTCTATTAGCTTCAAAGCCCTCATTGTTAAAATATTTAACCGTCTCAAAATTCAATAAACTATCAATCATTTTTGAGCTGACGTCGTTATCAGACTTATTCATTCTTTCTCTAAATATATTTCTCCATTCAGTAATTTTGAAAGTTAAGAAAGAATAAAGGCCAATAGTTAATAATGTTACAACGGCATACCAAGGACCATATAGATAGAATAAAATACCTGAAACTAAGAACACTTCAAAAAAAGTAGGAACTATATTAAATAAGACATATCTCAGAAGAAAATCTATCCCTTTAGTTCCCCTATCTATATATTTTGCTAGTGCACCTGTTTGTCTATTTAAATGAAATTGCAAAGATAGATTATGAAGGTGTTGGAACATTGTTAAAGATATTTGTCTAATAGAATGCTGGGAAACCTTTGAAAACAAAGCATCTCTAATTTCAATGAATGTGAAGGCAATTACTCTAGTTACACCATAGCCAACCACCAAAGCAATTGGCACCAGCATAAATAAATTAATGCCTGAACTTAATTCTGTTAGAGAGTTTACTGCACTACCCAACACTAAAGGGGTGCTAACGCTTGCTATTTTTGCTAAAACTAAAGCAACAACTGCAAAACTAACTCGTGTCCTTAAATCTTTCCTTTTTTTAGGCCACAAATAAGGAAGCAACAATTTAAAAGTCTTAATGTATTTACCCTTTTTCACAATCTAGATATAACTGATTAGCAATAATTTGTTACAAGCAAATTAGACTTTATAATGAACTAAAAAATGATATTTAAACTAAAAAAGCAATAAGGAGATATAAATGTTAAGTGTATATTTGGCAGGTGAAATTCACAGTAATTGGCGAGAAGAAATCATTCAACTTTGTGAAAAAGAGAAATTAGATATTAAATTTACTTCTCCTGTGACTGATCATGAGGCTTCAGATAATTGTGGTATAGAAATCCTAGGAGCAGAAGAAATAAATTTTTGGAAAGATAGAAAAGGTGCCAACATTAATTCCATACGAACCAAGAAATCTATTCAAGATTGTGATGTAATTATTGTTAAATTCGGTGAAAAATTTAAGCAATGGAATGCAGCCTTTGATGCGGGTTATGCTACAGCACTTAATAAATCTATGATTGTTATTCATAACGATGATCATCAACATGCCCTTAAAGAGGTAGATGGCTCTGCTGCTGCTGTTGCTTCAGATCAAAAACAAGCTTTTCGTATATTGAAATATATATTGGAAGGATCCTTGAAGTAGTTCTGGTTATAATGAAAACAGCATTATTATTTGGGTCATCTGGTTTGGTGGGAGGCCACCTCCTTAATCAATTAATTAAGGATAATAAATATTCTAAAATAAAGTTATTTGTTCGTACAGATACTGAAATTAATGATCCAAAAGTAGAGGTTATTAAGACTAATTTTAATAATTTACAAAATCACATAGAGGATATCAAAGGAGATGATTGCTTCTTTTGTATTGGCACAACAAAACAAAATTCACCTGATAAAGATGATTACAGAAAAGTTGAACTTGAAGTTCCTAAAGAAATTGCAAAAATTACAAAATCAAATTTGGTTAACTCATTTATTTTTGTTTCTGCATTATATGCAAACCCCAAGAGTTCAGGAGACTATGTAAGATTCAAAGGACTGGTTGAAGAAGAATTGAAAAGACTTAATTTTCCAAAATTGGCGTTAATGAGACCTTCCTTTTTATTAGGAGATAGAAAAGAAAAGAGGGTAGGCGAAAAAATAGGAATTTTTGTATTTAAACTATTATCACCTTTGCTTTTAGGACCTTTAAAGAAAATGAGACCAATTCATTCAGAAACAGTTGCAAAAGCTATGATCAGAGCTGCAAATGAAAACTTAGAAAAAAATATCTTCGAGTCTAACGAAATTGAAGCACTATTTTAAACTAAACCTAATCTCACAACAGATTTAGCAGTTTCAGATATGCAAGCTTTTGCAGGATTAAATTTTAATCCCAATAAATCTTCAGCATAACTTGTGTCAGTTTTCTTAAATAAGTTTGTTACACTTTTAATATTTGTGGCATCACATTTAATTGTGTCAGCACCAATTTCTTTTTTTAAATCTTGAAGTTTTTCAATATTTCTTGCTGCTAGAAAAACTTTCATTCCTTTTGATGCACATAACTGGGCTAACGATGCACTCAATCCACTTCCAGCCCCAACAATTAAAAATGACTCATTCATTTATGATGATAGATGTTTTTCAGCTTCAAGTGCTGCCATACATCCCATACCAGCGGCTGTAACCGCTTGTCTGAAAGTTTTGTCTTTAACATCGCCTGCTGCATAAACTCCAGGGATATTAGTTTCTGTAGAATCTGGTTTAGTTAATAAATAACCTTCTTTATCCATATCTAATTGTTCTTTAAATAAAGCTGTTGCTGGGTCATGACCAATTGCAATAAAAAGACCATCTAATTTTAATTCCTCAATTTTATTAGTCTTAAGGTTTTTAATTTTAATACCTGTAACATTTTTAGGTTCACCATCACCAATTACTTCTTCAACGGCACTATCCCAAATAATTTCAATTTTTTTATTATCCATTAATTTTTTTTGAAGCATTTTTTCTGCTCTTAATGTATCTCGTCTATGAATTAATTTTACTTTTGATGCGAATTTTGTAAGAAACATTGCTTCTTCAACGGCAGCGTTTCCACCACCAACAACTGCCACAACTTTTTCTTTAAAGAAAAAACCATCACATGTTGCACATGCCGAAACACCATATCCCCTATAAGCTTGTTCTGATTCTAAATTTAACCATCTTGCTTGAGCACCTGTAGAAATTATAATGCTATCTGAAGTATATTTTTGCCCACTATCACCAACAGCTTCAAAGGGTGTAGATTTTAAATTCACTGATGAGATATGATCTTCAATCATTTCTGTACCAACTGCTTTTGCTTGGTCTCGCATTTGATCCATTAACCATGGACCTTGAATTACATCTGAAAAACCTGGGTAATTTTCCACGTCTGTTGTTGTAGTTAATTGTCCACCAGGTTCAGAACCATATACCAAAACAGGGCTTAGCATTGCTCTTGCCGCATAAACTGCAGCTGTATATCCAGCAGGACCAGAACCTATTATTAACACTTTTGTGTGTTTTGTTGGATTTTTACTCATACAAAAGTTATATAGGGATAAATGGCAAAATTAAAAGGATTATTATTGACTGAGGGAATGCATGGCATGATCAGTCAAGTAGA
>CAJQRR010000005.1 GCA_905612385.1 uncultured Candidatus Pelagibacter sp. | reverse complement strand
AGATTTATAATCATCAGTTTTCTTTAATATCTTAGATAGTTTTTTATCTTCAGCAGATTTTTTTATTGGATCTTCATTCCAGTAAGCTGAGTCTTTACTTAATGAACAAGAAGTTAAAAATAATATTAAAGATAAAAATATGTATTTCAAATTAATCCTTTTGTTTCATT
Organism: uncultured Candidatus Pelagibacter sp.; assembly: GCA_905612385.1. Next base: position 10,278 of record CAJQRR010000005.1, on the reverse strand, counting down.
AAAGCCATATTTGATATTCATATTTTGTATTGCTTGACCTGCTCCGCCTTTAATTAGATTATCAATAGCAGATAATATAATAACCTTATTTTTATACTTAGTTTTACAAATTACTATAGAGCAATTATTTGTGTTAATTACGTCATTTGTACTTAGTAACGAATTTGTTTTTAAAATTTTAACGAATCTGCTTTTTGAATATTCTACATTTAAGGTTTTTTCTAATTTTTTAGAACTTACACCTTTGTTTAAATCAACATAAATTGTGCTTAAAATTCCTCTAAACATTGGTGTTAGATGGGGTGTAAAAGTAAAAGAGAATTTCTTTTTAGTGTAGTTATTAATTTCCTGTTGAATTTCAGAGTTATGTCTATGGAAACCAACACCATATGCGCTTAATGACTCATAAAGGTTTTTATCTTTATATTTATCATGAACCCCTCTTCCCGCACCCGAATAACCAGATTTAGAATCTATAATTACATTATCTATTTTTATTAAATTTTTTTTAACTAAAGGTATAAGAGGTAAAAGTATCGATGTCGGATAACAGCCTGGACACCCAATAATATTATATTTCTTTACTTTATCACCATTAATTTCTGGTAAAGAATAAATTGATTTTTTAATATTCTTAACCGATCTATGTTTTTGCTTATACCATTTTAAATAGTCTGATGCTTTATTAAGTCTAAAATCAGCTGCTAAATCAATTAGCACATTATGATCTAGTAAATCATTTGAAATATCTTGGCTCCCACCATTAGGTAAGGCTGTAAATACAAGATCAATATTTTTTAAGAAAGATTTATTATACTTAGTAATTTTTGGTAATACTTTTGAACTTAATGATTTCTCATAACTAGAAATCGTCTTTCCTGCAGATGAATTCCCACAAAGGTATTTGATTCTAATATCACTGTGTTTAACTAATAGTTTAATTAATTGAACACCAATATAACCAGTTGATCCAGCAACTAAAACATTAAGCTTAGGCATTTTTTTACTATAGCAGTTTAGGGTTAAAAAAGAATTATCTTTTCGAGAATTGGAAGCTTCTTCTAGCTTTTCTACGACCAGGTTTTTTTCTTTCAACTGACCTAGAATCTCTAGTATTTAATTTTTCCGTCTTAAGTATAGCTCTATTATCTGCATCAAACAAAATTAAAGCTTTAGCAATACCGTGTACCATTGCACCAGCTTGACCTGTGTGTCCACCACCTGCAACACTACATCTAACGTCATAATCTGTTGCTTGATTTATAATTTCGAATGGTCTTGTAATTTGCATTTTATGACTTCCACTAGTGAAATAGTCTTGCATAGTTCTGCCATTTACATAAATTTTACCCGTACCTTTTTTTACCCAAATTTTTGCAATTGATTTTTTTCTTCTACCTGTTGCATATTTACTATCTTTAAAATCTAGTTTAATTTTAGGTTTTTTTGGAGCAACTTTATTTGGTGAGACTGCTGTTTCCATATTAATTTCTTATTAAATTTTTACTGTTTAATTTACCTAAGTCTAAAAGTTTAGGGTTTTGTGCTGCATGAGGATGATCTTCACCAGCATAAATTTTTACTTTAGTTAATTGTTTTCTACCAAGTACTCCGCCAGGTAACATTCTTTTAACAGCTAGTTTTAATGACTCACCCGGTTTATCTTTTTCTAATAATTTTTCAGGTGTTATTTCTTTAATTCCACCGGGGTGACCAGTGTGTCTGTAATACTTTTTGTTCTTGAATTTTTTTCCAGTGAATTTTGCTTGTTCAACATTTTTTACTACAACAAAATCACCATCATCCATATGAGGAGTAAAAGTAGTTTTATTTTTTCCTCTAACAATCATTGCTATTATAGAAGCAAGCCTTCCAACTACGGCATTTTTTGCATCAATTTCAAACCAGTTGCTAGTTAATTCACTTTGTTTTAGAAATTTTGTCATTGTGCGAGGATTAATACTATTATTAGATATAAAGTCAATTTTATATTTAGCTTGCAATAAGTGTAGAGAATGTTATTTTAATTAAGCCGATTTGTTCCTATTGCAGGCTAAGTATTGCTAAACAGGATTATTTATACTCATTTTCGGTAGGCATTTGAACTATATTGTACGCCTTGCATTAGCTTAAGTACTAAAAAGGAGCACAAGATGAGTACAAAAAGACAAAACCCAGAAACTATAGTTATTCACGGTGGTGATTATAGAAGTGACCCAACAACTAAAGCTGTAGCAGTTCCAATCTATAGAACAACTTCATACTTGTTTGATAGTACCGAACATGCTGCGAATCTCTTTAGCTTGAAGGAGTTTGGGAATATTTATACAAGAATTATGAACCCTACTAATGATGCCCTAGAAAAAAGGGTAGCAGCATTAGAAGGTGGTTTAGCCTGTTTAACAGTGTCTTCTGGACAAACTGCTTCAACATTTGCAATTTTAAATGTTGCTCAAGCTGGAGACAATATAGTTAGCTCAACTGATCTTTACGGTGGAACTATTTCTTTATTTACCCACACTTTGAGTAAGCTTGGAATTGAAGTTAGATATGCAGATCCTGCTGATCCAAAAAACTTTGAAAAAGCTGTAGATGATAAGACTAGAGCTTTTTATGGAGAAACTTTACCTAATCCATACCTAAGAGTTTTTCCTATCCAGGAAGTGTCTGATATTGGAAGAAAATATAACATACCTTTAATAATGGATAATACAGCATCCCCTATTCTCTGTAAGCCTTTAGAGCATGGTGCAGCAGTTGTTGTTCACTCACTCACAAAATATATTGCTGGTCATGGAACTGTTGTAGGTGGATGTCTAGTTGATGGTGGAAATTTTGATTGGACTGCAGACCCTAAAAGACAACCTTTATTTAATGAACCTGATGCAAGTTATGGTGGGGTTATTTGGGGTAAAGCTGTTCCAGAACTTACTGGTGCCAATGTATCATTTGTAGTTAGGGCAAGAGTTACTCTTTTAAGAGACCTTGGTTCAGCTCTAGCGCCTGATAATGCTTTTGGAATTATACAAGGACTTGAAACAGTAGCTTTAAGAATGAAACAACATTGCTTAAATGCTGAAAAAACTGTCGAGTATTTATCTAAACACAAAAATGTTGCTAGAGTAATCTATCCAACAAAATATGACGGAGAGATAGGTAAAAGAGCTAAAAAATATCTTAAGGGTGGATTCGGTGGTTTAGTTGGAATAGAGCTAAAAGGTGGTATTGAAGCTGGTAAGAAATTTATTGAAGCTTTAAAAATGTTCTACCATGTGGCTAATATTGGTGACGCAAGAAGTTTAGCTATTCATCCAGGGTCAACTACTCACAGTCAATTAAATGAGAAAGAACTATTAGCAGCTGGTGTCACACCAGGGTATGTAAGGTTGGCGATAGGCATAGAGCATATAGATGATATCATTGAAGACCTAGAGCAAGCACTCAATAGAACTTCACATAATATTGAAAATATTAAAAAAGCTAAAGCCGTTGGTTAGAATTTTTAAATAGAATTATAAGATAGGTAGTCAAAACAAAAATTGATCCTAACTGGTGTAGTGATGCATACTTTATCTCTACACCAGAAATTAAAGTTACAATTCCTAAAAAAACTTGAAGCAAAATTGCTATATCAAATAATATAATATTTTTAATATTGAATTTATTTTTTATAAAAAAATAATTTAAAATCAGAATAAAGAATAAGAGTAAATAAGCTGTGAAACGATGCAAAAATTGAATTATAGATACATTGTTAAATAATTGATTGCTTAATAAATCTAAATAGCCAACATCGCTAGGGAAAAAACTACCATTCATATCGGGCCATGAATTATAGATAAGACCACCATCTAAACCTGATAAAAAAGCACCCAATATAATTTGTAGAACAATTAATTTAAGAATGAATAGTAAAAGCAAATTTGGAAATTTGAATTCAAACTTCTTAATTTTATAAATACTTAAAATAAACCAAAAAATTAAACATAGAATAAATAGGGCTAAAGATAAGTGTATACTTAACCTAAAGTGACTAACATCATTGTTTTGGATTAATCCGCTAGAAACCATATACCAACCAATAAATCCTTGAAGGCACACAAGGAAAAATATCCAATAATATTTATTTGAATAATGTTGGGTATTTTTAAAATATAGACTAAATAAAATTAAAGGTATCAGGGTAAATAATCCAACAAATCTTGCTAACAATCTATGAGCGTATTCCCAATAAAAAATCACCTTAAACTCATTTAGAGACATGCCATAATTTATGTTTTGATATTCTGGAATTTTTTTATATTCAGAGAAATAAAGGTTCCACTCATTAATGTTTAGAGGTGGAAGTATTCCCGTAAAGAGCTCCCAAGCAGTAATAGATAAACCTGAATCAGTTAGTCTAGTAAGTCCACCAACAGCTACCATAAGAATAATTAATAAAAATAATGTTATTAACCATAATTTTAAATATTTAATATAGGTGTCGCTATTTACAAACATAAATTATACTTATAATAATTACTTTAATAACCAATTGATTAAATGTCGCCTATAAACAAAAAAAAATTAAATTTAATAAGAATTAAGCTAGATAGGCTCGATACTGAGTTGCTTAAATTGTTAAAAAAAAGATCTAATTTAGTAAACGATGTATTAAAAGTAAAAATTCATAAAAAAGAAATCATCGATCAAAAAAGAATAAACTTCATTCTTAAAAAGATTGAAAAAAAATCAATACAGTTAAAAATTGATCCAAAAATCACAAACAGAATATGGAAAAATATGATTTGGTCTTTTATTGATTATGAAAAAAGAAATTTTAGAAAAAAATAGAATTATTTACTATGTGGGGGCAATTTCTTCTCTACAAACATTTCGTGCTTCCTTGTAGCAGGATTATATTTTTTAGCTGATAGTTTAACTTTAGCTTTTTCTCCACCAGCTGGTTTTTTAACATAATAAAAATATGGACTATCAGGTTTAGCTTCAGGTACCAATCTAACTTTAACGTGTGTTTTTTTTGCCATATTATTTTAAGTTTTTTATTTGTTTTATTAAGTCTGAAATCTTCTTAAGTTTATTTTTTATACTATAATCAGCATTTATAGAATTATTTGGTAATTCGTCAAGTTTTAAAGATTTATCAGAATTAAGAACTTTTTTAGCTCCATTAATTGTCATTCCTTGATCTTTAAGGAGATATTTAACTTTTTTTAAAATCTCAATTGTTTCATTATTATAGTATCGTCTATTACCATTTAATATATTTGGCTTAATTTGCTTAAATTCTTTTTCCCAAAAACGAATAGTGTGAGTATTCAGGGTTCCTTTTTTTTCATTTACTAAATTTAGAATTTTAGCAACCTCTCCAATAGACTTATAGGCTTTATTACTTTTGTGTATCATTCCTAAAATTTACTAAATTTTTAAATTCTTTAGAGGCTTTAAATAGAACAACATTTCTGTTTGATATAGTTTTTTGCTCTTTAGTTTTGGGGTTTCTACCAATCCTACTTTTTTTTGATCTTATCGAGAAAGTACCAAATTTTGATAGTTTCAATTTTTTTTCATTTTTTAAATTTTCTACAATTGTTAATAAAAAATCATTTATTAAATTTTCTGATATATTCTTTGAAAATCCAATTTGCATATAGACAGAGTTTATTAAATCTTTTTTAGTTAAATTCACCTTAGCCATTAATTTATATTATTTCTAATTTTTTCTATTAAATTACCACTTACAATTTTAGTACAAACACTTAAAGAGTTTGAAAAACCAATATAATCTGTACCTCCATGGCTTTTAATTACCGGTGAGTCTAGGCCAATAAATATAGCACCATTATATAGCCTTGGATCTAATCTTGCTTTAAATTTCTTTAAATTAGAAATGTTTAATAGGGATGAAAGTTTACCAATTATACTTCCAGTCATTGCTTTTTTAAGTTCACCTGTAATAAAATTTGCCGTACCTTCGGCAGTTTTTAAAGCAACATTACCGGTAAAACCATCAGCAACAATAACATTTACATCTCCATTCATTAATTGATTACCTTCTATATAGCCCTTAAATTCAAAGTCATGGTTATCTCTTTGATTTAATTGCTGATATGTTTCTTTGATAGTTTCATTGCCCTTAAACTCCTCAGAACCTATGTTTAGTAGAGCAACTTTTGCATTATCTTGTGGATATAGAGATTTAAATAATGAAGAACCCATTATTGAAAAATCAATTAAATTTTTTGGACTGCATTCAATATTGGCTCCTAAATCAAGAACTACACTCATACCAGTTTTATTAGGCCATAAAGCAGATAAAGCTGGTTTATCAATATTCTCAATCATTTTAAGGTTTAGCTTAGATATAACTAGTAAGGCTCCTGTGTTACCTGCAGATATTACTACATCAGATTTTTTATCTTTAACACTTTGGATAGCCAACCACATGCTGGTATTTTTTCCACGTTTAGCACCTTCTAATGGGCTGTCAGTGTCTTTAACAGTATCCATTGTATGGATTATCTCAAAAGAAGAGTTTGTTAAATTGTTTTTAATGTGTGGGGTGATTTTATCTTTGTCCCCAAAAATTTGATAAAATGAATTTTTATTATTATTAAAATGATGATTAATACCATCAATAACTTTTTTTGGCGAACCGTCGCCCCCCATTGCATCAACTGCAATTTTGATTGTTTTATTCATTTGAGATTGAAGTGGTTATTCCTTAGGATCTAAAACTTGTCTACCTCTGTACATTCCAGTTTTAAGATCTAGGTGATGAGGCAATCTGTATTCACCAGATTTTTTATCCTCAACGATATTAGTTGATTTGAACTTCATATTCTGAGCTCTTCTCATTCCAGTTCTTGACGGGGATTGTTTACGTTTTGGTACAGCCATAATAAAATTAATGTTTAACTACACCTTTTATATAAGAATTTAAAGTATTATTTGTTAAGTTTAACCTATATTTTTCAAAATATAAGGCCAAATGGTCGGTATTTTTAGCATTATCTAAAAAATTTTCCAAAAGAAGGGCTCTTGATTCTAATATTAGTTCATCCCAATCGTGTATTTTATCAATCATACCATAGAACAAATTTAAATAGTCTTTCATTTTCTTATTTATAGATTGATCGCCGTAACCAATCTCTCTAATGCTCAACTCCATTTGTCTAAAAATAAAATCATAAATTTCCTGTAAAAGCTTTTTATCGTTACTTTCTTTATATATTTTCAAGAAAAAAGCAAAATGAAGAAGGAAAAAAATCATTCTATCTGAAAATGTGTCTTGGTTTTTAAAATCCTTATATAATTCTTTATTTCTAGTTAATTTAACTAAATTATTGTAAATATTTATGTAGTTTTTATTCATGAAAAATTTATTTATATTCTTATTAATAGCATTATTTTTTTCTGCTTGTACTTTAAAAAAAATCAACCAGCATCATGGTGTTCAATTTTTAGCTAAAAAACAAGAAAAATTAACACTCAATTTTACAAACAAAAATGATATTTTGAATTTACTGGGCCCACCCTCCACCAAAAGCACTTTTGATAGTAACCTTTGGTTTTATATAGAAAGAAAAATAACTCACTCTTCATTGATAGCACTTGGTAAAGAAGAAATTACTGTAAATAATGTTCTTATTGTTGAAATCGACAATAAAGGTTTGTTAAAAAGCAAAGAGTTTTTAAATCTAAAAAATATGAAAGATCTAGATTTTATTCAAGAGAGATCATACACAAACTATAATAATAAAACATTTATTTATGATTTCTTATCAAGTATGAGGCAAAAAATTAATGACCCACTAGGTAAAAGAAAAAAAAAATAATATTTTCTTAACCAGCAATTACAGCCAATAGTAATAAAGCTACAATATTTGTAATTTTAATCATCGGGTTAACTGCTGGACCAGCTGTATCTTTATAGGGATCTCCAACAGTATCACCAGTTACTGCAGCTTTATGTGCTTCAGAACCTTTTCCACCGTGATTACCATCTTCGATATATTTTTTAGCATTATCCCAAGCTCCACCACCTGCGGTCATTGAAACAGCAACGAACAGACCGGTTATGATCACACCGAGTAACATTGCACCAACAGCAGCTAACGCTTCAGCTTGACCACCGATAGGTAGAATTACAAAATATAAAACTATTGGTGATAAAACTGGAAGTAAAGATGGTATTACCATCTCTTTAATTGCAGCTTGAGTTAATAAATCAACAAGTTTGGCATAATCTGGTTTTTGAGTACCCTTCATAATTCCTGGGAACTTTTTAAATTGTCTTCTAACCTCTACAACTACGGCTCCACCTGCTCTGCCTACGGCTTGCATGCCCATTGATCCAAATAAATATGGAAGCATTCCACCAATTAATAAACCAACAACGACATAAGGATTAGTTAAGTCAAAAGTTACGACTATTCCCTCTAATTTAGATCCTGCCGTGCCAGAAAAATGTTTAATATCTTCAACGTAAGCTGCAAATAAAACTAATGCACCCAAACCAGCTGAACCAATTGCATAACCTTTTGTAACAGCTTTAGTTGTGTTACCTACTGCATCCAATGCATCGGTAGTCTTTCTTACATTGTTTGGTAATTTAGCCATTTCAGCAATACCACCAGCGTTGTCAGTCACTGGACCATAAGCATCAAGAGCAACAACCATTCCAGCTAAAGCTAACATTGTAGTAACAGATATCGCAATACCGTAAAGACCAGCAATTGAGTTTGTAGCTAAAATCCCAGCAACAATAATTAATGCAGGTATCGCTGTAGCTTCCATAGAAACAGCTAATCCTTGAATAACATTTGTTCCATGCCCTGTTGTTGAAGATTTTGCAATACTTCTCACTGGTCTGTATTCTGTTCCAGTGTAGTATTCAGTAATCCAAATTAATAAACCAGTAATAACTAAACCAATTATTCCACAATAATATAAACTCATGCCAGTAAAGCTTTTACCATTAACAGTATACTCACTTGTAAAACCAATTACATAATCAGTTACGGGGTATAAAATTACTAATGAAGAAACAGCAGACACTACAAATCCTTTATATAAAGCATTCATAACATTCTTGCTTCTTCCAAGTTTAACAAAGAAAGTTCCTAAAATTGAAGTTAAAATACAAGCTCCACCAATTGTTAAAGGGTAGATCATCATATTCATATCACCTACAAAAAATATTGAAGATAAAACCATTGTTGCAACAATAGTTACAGCATAAGTTTCAAATAAATCTGCAGCCATTCCAGCACAATCACCGACATTGTCTCCAACGTTATCTGCAATAACCGCTGGGTTTCTAGGATCATCCTCGGGTATTCCAGCTTCAACTTTACCAACCAAGTCAGCGCCAACATCAGCACCTTTAGTAAAAATTCCACCACCTAATCTTGCAAAAATTGATATTAATGAAGCACCAAAACCTAATGCAACCAATGCATTAACTACTTCTCTGTCAGCAACGCCCATTCTTAATAAAATATAATAATAAACTGCTATAGCTAGTAGAGCTAAACCAGCAACAAGCATACCAGTGACAGCACCTGATTTAAAAGCTACAGCAAGTCCACTCGCTAAACCTTTTCTTGAAGCTTCAGCAGTTCTTACATTAGCTTGAACTGAAACAAGCATTCCAACATATCCAGCTATTCCAGATAATGTTGCACCAATAAAGTAACCAAGACCAACTAGCGGACTAAACACCCAGCAAATAATAACTAAAACAACAACTCCAACCACGGCTATCGTTTTATATTGTCTTGTTAAATAAGCTTTAGCACCAATTTGAATTGCAGATGCAATTTCTTGCATTTTTGCATTTCCAGCACTCAGATTAAGAATATTTAAACCAGTAAAAAAACCATAAACGATTGCAAGTGATCCTGCTGCTATGGTGTAAAGTAATATTGTTTCAATAAGTGGGTTCATGATGCCTTTTTAGTTGTTTGGTTGTTAAAATTTTATTATTTAAAGTCCGCACAATACAAAAAAAGCAATAAAAGGCAATATTTAACTTGCTAAAACTTATGAAAATAACCCTTGTTTTTAAGGGATATTTGAAGATTTTTGCCATCAATAATGGATGATTTCTCAACATAGCTTTGGATTGAGCCAATTTTTGTAAGCTTAACTCTACAATTAGAAGCTATTTTCTTTATGATTCCTATCTTATTTTTTGAGGCTGTAAATAAAATCTGATAATCATCGCCATTAGAAATATAGTTGATCTTAGATAGTTTCTTAAAATCAAGTACT
>CAJQRR010000004.1 GCA_905612385.1 uncultured Candidatus Pelagibacter sp. | reverse complement strand
AACTTGAGATTAATTTTTTTCATTTTTTCTTTACTTAGTGCAACCTCATCTTTTAGTATTTGAGAATAATCAGTGATTAATCTTTCTATTCTTTGAACATCGTGATTGAGAATATTAATTAATTTACTTCTTTGAGCTTGATCATCGGTTTCATTCAATATTTCTGAAGCACTTTTTAGTGATGTTAGTGGGTTTCTTATCTCATGAACAAGGTCAGTTGAAAAATTCTCTGCATGAGAAATTCTTTTTTGAAGTTCATTTGTCATATCATCTAACGAATTTGACAAAGTTCCTAACTCATCATTTCTACTTTTGAGCTCATTAATGTTTGTTTTTCTTTTACTCTTTTCTTTTATAATTTTTGTATACGCTACTAAGTTTTTTATAGGCTTAAGAAAATATCTATTCAAAACAAAGGAGAATATGAATATTACTATAATTATAAATATTGCCGTTCTTAGAATAAATGTTTTTCTTTCATCAATAGCAGATTTTATATCATTAGCATTTTCAGTGATCACTAGATATCCAATATTAACTCCATTCAATGTTATATTTTTAACTGTTGTTAATAAAAATTGATCATAGCCTTCCTGAGTAAAGGTAAAGGGTTTTCCATAATCTTTTGACCAAGAATAATTAGTAAGAACATCTTTAAGTGAAACTGTTTTTTCTTTATTTATATTTTTTGTTTCTACAATTTTTTTGCTTTTTTCTTTATCTAAAATTTCTAACTCGACTATATCTAGTCTGCTAGAAAAGGATCTTGGGTCTAAATCTAGCGTATCAGTATCACCTACTAAATTAAATTGATTATCAAATAAGATAACTCTGTCTAAGTTTTGAAATAAAAACCTTGTTGAAAATAAAAATCTTCTAATATCTTCTTCTTCAAATTTTATATTTAACCTTAAAATATGTTCAATTGTATTATTAATTATCTGAATATGCTTAGATGTTTTATTTTTTATTAAGTTAGGTTTTGCATTGCTAATATATAGGGCTGCTAAAAACCCTATAATTAAAAAAATAACTAAATTAATAAATAAAAATTTTTTTAATATAGATAAACTTTTTAGAAAATTACTGAACATTAACTAATGTTCCATCTGTATCCACTGCCATATCTTGTTTCTATAGCTGTAAAATCAGGGTCAACTTTTTTAAATTTTTTTCTAATTCTTTTAACATGGCTATCAATAGTTCTATCTTCAATATCCGTATCTTCTCGATAAGCAATGTCCATAAGCTGAGCTCTTTCTTTTATTATTCCTGGTCTCTTTGCTAATTCTTTAACTATTAAAAATTCTGTAGTGGTAAGTTTATCTGGTAATTGCTTGTTATCCCATTCACATTCAAGTTGTGAGGGGTCAAGTTTTAGCTTACCATGTGAAATAATATTTTTTGTTTCTTCAAAATTATTATTAATATCTTTTTTTCTAAGTTGAACTCTTATTCTTTCTATTAAAACTTTAATGGAAAAACCTCCTGACTTTTTTATAAAATCATCTGCACCCAACTTTAACCCTAACAATTCATCTATCTCATCATCTTTTGAGGTTAAAAAAATCACAGGTAAGGAAGTTTTTTTTCTTAATTTTTTTAAAAGTTCTTCACCATCCATTTTTGGCATCTTTATATCTATAACAGCAAGATCAGGTGGATTTCTTGTTAAGCCAATTAAAGCACTTTCTCCATCAATGTAAGTTTGAACCTTAAAGCCCTCTTTTTCAAGAGCTATACTTATACTTGTGAGTATATTTCTATCGTCATCAATAAGAGCTATTGTTTGTGCTTGCATAATCTACTTTAAAAATACTAAATTGTTCTAATTTAGGCAATGGAGATAAATTAATGAAGTATTCCCCAATTGTCCCCTATATTCACGTCTACCGTCAATGGAGTTGAAAAAGTGTGTAAATCACTTTCTGTAACGCTTGTCATTTCATCTTTGATTATCTCAGTTATATTTTTAACTTCTTTTACCGGGACCTCAAAAATTAGTTCATCATGGATTTGTAATAATATTTTTGATTTATTGTTTTTAATGCTTTCAAATTTTTTGTTAAGTCTAATCATTGCAAGCCGCATGATTTCAGATGCTGACCCTTGAATGGGGGCATTGATAGCTGCTCTTTCTTGAAAATTTCTTACATTGAAATTTTTATCATTAATTCCATTAAAATGGGATCTTCGACCAAAAATATTATTTACATAGCCACTTTTTCTGCAAAACTTAATTGTATTATCCATATAAATTTTTATTTCAGGAAATTTTAGAAAATAAGCATTTAAAAATTCATCTGCTTCATGATTTGAAACGTTGATTTGTTTTGCAAGACCGTATTGTGAAATACCATAAATTATTCCAAAATTAATGGCCTTGGCCTTCCTTCTCTTGTCTTGGTCTACTTTTTTAATATCAACATTAAATACCTGGCTTGCTGTAAGAGAGTGAATATCTTCATTATTACTAAATGCTTTTTTCAGCTCTTTGACTTCTGCCAAATCAGCTAAAATTCTCATTTCAATTTGATTATAATCTGCAGATATTAACGTGAAGCCTTTTTCCGCTATAAAAGCTTTTCTTATATTCTTACCATCTTCTGATTTGATAGGAATATTTTGTAAATTTGGATCGCTGGAAGCTAGCCTTCCTGTTGTTGTTGCTGCCAATAAGAATGAGGTATGAACTCGTTTAGTTGTTGGATTAATATGTTCAGGTAAAGCATCTGAATAAGTATTTTTAAGTTTAGATACTTGTCTCCAATCTAAAATTAATTTAGGGAATTCATGTCCTTTAAATGCTAAATCCTCTAACACACTTGCGTTTGTGGCAAAGCTTCCTTTTCTAGTTTTTTTAAGTACAGCAATCTTTAATTCATTGTAAATAATTTCACCTAATTGTTTTGGTGAAGCAATATTAAATTCTTTTTTTACTATTAACTTTGCTGTTCTTTCAATTCTATCTATTGTTTTTGTTATAGACATAATTAAAACTTTTTTTTCAGGTCCATATGCATGAATTAAATTTTTGGTATTAATACAAACTGCAACATGACCCTTCCAAAATATAATGTCTCCTTTTTTAAATATATCTTTTTTCATATTTTTTGTTGAGTATCCTATCTGATCTTTTGTATCTCTCGGATAATATTTATTATTATAATAATAGAATAATTGTAAAATAGCTGAACAATCTATT
>CAJQRR010000003.1 GCA_905612385.1 uncultured Candidatus Pelagibacter sp. | reverse complement strand
GCCAACAATTTCTTTAAATGAAATTGTTTTATGCTGTAGATGGATCTCGGAAAGGGTATCCATGTTATGTCTATTTTTTCCAGCATCCAATACATAAGACATCAACATCGTGTCTTCCATAGAATTCATAGCTATCCCTTGTTTAAACAAGACAATAAAATCAAACTTAATATTTTGACCTATCTTTTTTACACTCTTGTCTTCTAAGAGTGGTTTTAATTTTTTAATTACAGCTTCTTTTTTTAAACACCCTTTAAACTTATGACTAATTGGAATATAACAAGCTTTACCAATTTTAGTGCTTAATGAAATTCCCACTAAATCAGCTTGATGTGCGTCTAGTGAGCTAGTTTCAGTATCAATTGCTAGTTCTCCAGCTTCTTCTGCTTCGTTAATCCACTCATCTATTTCTTTTTCACTTGTAATTAGATGATAATTTTTTTTACTTATGGTTTGAGATTTTTTTTCAGGTTTTTTCTCTAGTATACTTTCTCCTAGCTCAGGTTCTCCATATGCAGAGATGACAGAGCTAAGAAGTCTATTAAACTCCATTTCTCGTAAAAATTTATATAACTTATCTTTATCAATCTCCTTTAGATTAAATTCTTCTATCTTTCTTTCAACTGGAGCATCTTTCATTAGTGTCACTAATTTTTTACTAATTATCGCTTTATCTTTGTTTTCTATAAGTGTTTCTCTTCGTTTATTTTGTTTTATTTCTTGAGCGTTATCTAATAACTTTTCTAAAGTTCCATATTTATTAATCAGTTCTGCTGCAGTCTTAACACCTATACCTGGAACTCCTGGAACATTATCGCTACTGTCCCCGGCTAAGGATTGAACATCAATAACTTTTTCTGGACCCACTCCAAATTTGGTTACTATATCCTCAGATGTTATAAATTTATTTTTCATTGGATCGAATATACGAACGTCTTTTCTATACAATTGCATTAAGTCTTTATCTGAAGAGACTATTGTTACCTTCGCACCCTTTGCTAAAATTTGCTCTGCATAAGTAGCTATTAAATCATCTGCTTCATAATTTGGAAGATCTACAGATGGTAAATTAAAAGCAACTACAGACTTTCTTATATATTCAAACTGTGGTGCTAAATCATCTGGTGCTTCTGATCTATTAGCTTTGTAGTCTGAATAAATTTCATTTCTAAAAGTTTTTCTAGCTGCATCAAATATTACTGCAAAGTGCGTAGGTTTTTGAAGATTTTCATTTGATTTTGAATCTTCTAGCAATTTGAATAGCATGCTACAAAATCCACTAACTGCACCAACTGGAAGACCATCACTTTTTCTAGTTAGTGGTGGCAATGCATAATAAGCTCTAAAAATATAACCCGAACCATCTATTAAATAAAAATGGTCTGTTTTTTTTATTTTATCCATTAAATAATATTATCTTAATAATTTTAAATACTATAAATGTATTAACACGCATGGAGCAAAAAAATATACTTTCTGTTAAAAACTTAAAAAAAATTTATTCAAGTAAGCAGGCTGGAGATAACCTTGCATTAAATGATTTAAACTTGGACGTGAAAGAAGGAGAAATTTTTGGTCTTCTTGGTCCTAATGGTGCTGGGAAAACAACATTTATAAATATTTTAGCAGGAACAGTGGTAAAAACAGCAGGACAAGTAAATGTCTGGGGTTTTGACCTAGACAAGAACCCTAGACAGGTTAGAGCTTCGGTTGGAATAGTGCCTCAAGAAGTAAATCTTGATCCATTTTTTAGTCCAAGGAAATTATTAGAGTTACAGGCTGGCCTCTATGGAATTAAAGAAAAAGATAGAATTACAGATACAATTCTAAAATTAGTATCCCTAGAAAAACAAGCTAATAGCTATGCTAGAAGTTTATCTGGTGGAATGAAAAGAAGGTTACTAATGGCTAAAGCTTTAGTTCATCAGCCACCAGTAGTTATTTTAGACGAACCTACGGCTGGCGTTGATGTGGAGTTAAGGCAGAATTTATGGAAAAATGTAAAATTACTCAATGAACTTGGTGTAACTATCATTCTAACAACTCATTATCTTGAGGAAGCTGAGGAAATGTGTGGAAGAATAGCTATATTAAACAAAGGAAATATTGTTGCTCTAGACAGCACTAAGAATTTATTAGACAGAATTCAAACCAAAAAAGTAACCTTTAAAACTGACATGAAGATTAATATTAACGAAGATGATCTAGAATCTTTAAAAATAGTCTCACACTTAGATAATGAGGTTTGTGTTTCTTATGAAAAAAGTAAAATTAATATGGAAGAATTAATTAATTTAATTAAGAAAAATAACGTCAAAATTATAGATATTTCAACTGACGATGGTGATTTAGAGGATGTTTTTTTAAGACTAATAAAAAACTAGATTATCACATTAATAAATAGTAATTTATAGATATGGATCTACTAAAAACAAATTCAATTCAAAAAATATTAAAAACATTTATTCTAATTTTCGTAGGAACAATGGCTTTGACTATTTCAGCTAAATTAAAAATACCATTTTATCCTGTACCCATGACAATGCAAACTTTTGTAGTTCTATTTTTGGGAATTGCTTTTGGATATAAAATTGGCCTAGCATCTGTAGCAGTTTATCTTCTAGAGGGTATTCTAGGAATGCCAGTATTTTCTAACTCACCAGAAAAAGGTGTTGGGATAGTTTATTTTACTGGTCCAACAATGGGATACTTAATTGGATTTTTATTTGCTTCTTTTTTTGCAGGCTATTTAAATTTTAATAAAAACATTTTTATAATTTTTGGAAAATTAATATTTTCTGTTTCGGTAATCTATATATTTGGAGTTATTTGGTTAGGAACTTTAATTGGATGGGATAAACCAGTACTTCAATTAGGTGTTACACCATTTTTATTAGCTGAATTATTCAAGATTTGTTTATTAACTATATTAGCTAAAAAAATTATTAAATTTAGAAAATTTATCTAGGTGATCTTTTAGACAGAATTCTTTGTAGAGTTCTTCTATGCATCTTAAGTCTTCTAGCTGTTTCTGAGACATTTCTATTACATAATTCAAAAACTCTATGAATATGTTCCCACTTAACTCTATCAGCTGACATAGGATTTTCTGGTGGTTCAGCTTTTTTCTCTGGATCGGCTAATAATGCTTTTTCAACGTCATCAGCATCAGCTGGTTTTGCAAGATAATCAATAGCTCCCTCTTTGATCGCTGCTACAGCCGTTGGAATATTTCCGTATCCAGTTAACATTATAATTCTACTGCTTGGATTAGAAGTTTGAATTTGTTTTACTACTTGAAGCCCATTTCCATCAGCTAGTCTAAGATCAACAACAGCAAAACCTGGTTTTTTTTCTATAACTGATTGAATACCTTTTTGCACACCCTCAGCTTGAAAAACCTCAAACCCTTTTTTTTCCATTGCTCTAGCAAGCCTGTCTCTGAAAGGATTGTCATCATCAACAATTAATAAGGTTTTATTGTCAAAATCACTTAGTTTTTTTAAATTATTCAGTTCAACCATAAGAATAATATGGTGTTTAATTATTGAATTTCAACACCTATTATTTACTTTACATTAATTAACTATTGCCTTAATTGCATAATTTATATGAAAGTTTTTAAGTATTTTTAAAAACTTTTTTTTATTAAATTTTTTTTGGAGACATAATGCAAAAATTTAAAACGGTTGATGATCTTATAAATCAACTAAAGCCAGAAAAACCTATTTATTGTATTAGGAAAAAATCAATACAATTAGCTTCTACATATTTTAGAAATAAATTTCCTGGTAAAGTGCTTTATGCAGTAAAAACTAACCCACATCCTGAAGTACTAAAAACAATAGTTGAAAGTGGAATTGAGAACTTCGATATAGCCTCTATTCAAGAAATTAGAGATATAAGAGCAATTAATCCTAATGCAAAATGTTCATATATGCATACAGTCAAAAGTAGAGAAAATATTAAAGAAGCTTATTTTAATTATAATGTTAAAGCTTTTTCCCTTGATACTAAAGATGAATTAATAAAAATTATTGAAACAACTAACGAGGCAAAAGACCTTGAGTTATTTGTAAGAGTAGCTGTTTCAAATGAGCATGCTGAAATAGATTTATCAACAAAATTTGGGGCGTCCATATCTGAAGCAACTGCTTTATTGAGATTAACAAAGCAATATGCAAAAAAAATAGGTTTAAGTTTCCATGTGGGATCTCAATGCATGCATCCTATTTCATATACAAAAGGAATTGCAGATATTGGAAATATAATAAAAAAAACTAAAATTATTCCAGATTATATTAATATTGGAGGTGGATTTCCTGCAATTTACCCAGATCTTGTACCTCAATCTTTGGATAATTATTTTGAAGAAATAAAAAAAGGCTTAGCTAATTTAAACTTAGAAAAACTACCTGAAATATTATGTGAGCCCGGAAGAGCACTAGTTGCAGAAAGTGGCTCAACAATTGTAAGAGTAAATCTTAGAAAAAAACAAAAGCTTTATATTAATGATGGAACTTATGGAACTCTTTTTGATGCTGGTACACCAAACATAGTTTACCCTTCTCGTTTAATTAAAAGTGGAAAATCAATATCAAAAAAATTAACTGCTTTTGATTTTTATGGACCCACGTGCGATAGTATGGATTATATGAAGGGACCTTTTTTGCTTCCAAACAATATTAAAGAAAATGATTATATTGAACTAGGTCAGCTTGGTGCATACGGTTTAACTTTTAGAACTCAATTTAATGGTTTTTACTCTAATGAAATCTATGAAGTAGAGGATGAGCCTATAATGACGCTATATGGTAAAGAGAGCAATAAAGGTATACTAGTTGCTTAATGTCAGATAACAAAAATTTAACTCATAATAGCAAAAAAAGCTTCTTACAAAACCCAGTTGAACACATCGATATTACTTCGTTTGATGCACGGAAAATAATTTCCTCAATGGAAAAAATGTCTTTTGTCTCAAGAGAAACAGCAAATGCAGCCAATATCTTTAATGAAATGATTCAAGATAAGGATTGCACAATTTTTTTAACACTTGCTGGATCAACTTCTGCTGCAGGGTGTATGAATATTTATAAAGATTTAGTTAAATATAATATGGTTGATGCAATTATTGCAACAGGGGCTTCAATAGTTGATATGGATTTTTTTGAAGCTTTAGGTTTTAAACATTACCAAGGTTCACAGTTTCAAGATGATACTGAATTAAGAAAAAATTATATAGATAGGATTTACGATACTTATATTGATGAAGAAGAATTACAGGAATGTGATCAGAAAATATGTGAAATAGCAGATACACTTGATCCAAGAAGTTATACATCAAGAGAATTTATTTATGAAATGGGTAAATATTTAAAGAAAAATTCTAAAAAAAAAGATTCTTTAATTGAAACAGCATATGACAATAATGTTCCTATATTTTGTCCCGCATTTACAGACTCAAGTGCTGGTTTTGGATTGGTCACTCACCAAGAAAATAATCCTAAAAACCATATTACGATAGATTCTATTAGAGAACTTCGTGAATTAACTGAAATAAAGATTCAATCAAAAGGATCTGGCTTATTTATGATTGGTGGAGGAGTTCCAAAAAATTTTGTTCAAGATACTGTTATCTGTGCTGAGCTTTTAGGAAAAGAAGTTGAGATGCATAAATATGCAGTGCAAATTACAGTAGCAGATTCTAGGGATGGTGCTTGTAGTAGTTCTACATTAAAAGAAGCAAGCTCTTGGGGCAAGGTGGATATTGCAAAAGAACAAATGGTTTTTGCAGAAGCAACCAGTGTCCTTCCTTTGATTGTAAGTGATGCTTATCATAAAGGTGACTGGAAAAACAGAACGAGAAAAAACTTCTCAAAAATATTTAAATAAAATTGAAATATCTTTCTAATAAAAACGGTTTTCTAGGAATTGACAATGATGTTAATTTTAAAGAAAAAGTAGTAGTTGTTCCATTTGGTTTAGAAAAAACTGTTAGTTATGGTGGTGGCACTCGTAATGGCCCTAAAGAAATTATCAAAGCATCACATCAAGTTGAGTTATATGATGAAGAATTACATTGTGAACCCTATAAAAAAATTGGAATTAAAACTTTAAAACCATTTAAAATTGATAAAGACATTAAGAAAGCTCTTAAAAAAATGTCTGATATAAATCAAGAAATATTGGATAAAAAATTATTTCCAATCACTTTTGGTGGGGAACACTCAATAACACCTGGATGTATTGCTCCATTTGTAAAAAAACACAAAGAAATATGCCTACTACATTTTGATGCACATGCAGATTTAAGAGATAGCTATAATGGAGAAAAATTTTCTCATGCCTCAGCTATTAGGAGATGTCTTGATCATAAAAATGTTTCAATAATCTCATTTGGGATCAGAAATATATCTCAAAGTGAAATACCATTCTTAAAAAAAAACTCATCAAGAATTAATATCTTTTGGGCAAAAGACAAAAGTAAATGGGACCTAAAAAAATTTAAAAAGATGATAAAGAATAAAACAGTTTATCTAACATTTGATGTTGATGGATTAGACTCTAGCATTATGCCTGCAACAGGTACGCCTGAACCAGGTGGACTGTTATGGGATGAAACTTTAAATATTATACGGATAGCTGCAAAAAATTCTAATATTGTTGGTGCAGATATAAATGAACTTTCGCCTATAAAAGGTTTTAATTCTTATAACTTTTTAGTAGCTAAACTTGCTTATAAAATTTTATCTTATAAATTTTTATACTAAGCTTTTGAAGCTTTAAGAGTTCCCAATAATAATCTGAATGGAATCAACATTGCTAAAGCAACAAATATTTTAACTGCTAAGTCACCTAGAGATAAAGTAACCCATGGTATTCCAGTTGCATAAAATGAGATAGAAAAGAATAAAAATGTATCAACAGTAGATCCAATTAACGATGAAGTTAGTGGAGCAACAAACCATTTCTTTTTTCTTAAATAGTCAAAAATTTGGACATCTAACAACTGTGCAACCATAAATGCTGTGCCTGAACCTATGGCAATTCTGACTGAAATTAAGTCTGCAAAATTTGTTGAAAAGAAAAGAGTAAATACAATCCCTATAATAAAACCAACATAAACAATTTTTCTAGCTACAAACTTACCATAAGACCTATTAGCTAAATCTGTAATCAAAAATGCAACTGGATAACTAAAAGCTCCATAAGTTAATATTTCTTCCAAACCATAATAGTTGATTGGAAATTGTACTAAATAATTTGAAGTTAAAACAATAACTCCCATTATAAATGAGAGTAGTATAAAAAACTTTTTCATTAAGCTGATTTACTAGGGGAAACTTTGGGTGCTTTTTTTACGAATGGTGACTTAATTAATATACTTTTTTTTAATTTTTTTAATCTTGGTGATATATTTTTATTTCTTGCGGTCTTTAAAAATTCATCAAAAGTACCTTTTTTATCAACACATCTAACACCTGCATTGCTAACCGTTAAAGTTAAACTTCTTTTTAAAAGTTCACTTTTAAATTTAGTTTTTTTTAAATTTGGTAAAAATCTTCTATTAGTCTTATTGTTAGCATGACTAACATTGTGACCTTTCATAGGTATTTTGCCGGTTAATTCGCATTTTTTAGACATAATATTTAGTGCCTATATAAGATGAGTTTGTGACCTCGTCAAGTTTATTAGCTTCAATTAGGCTGTTTCTTACCTATTATTTCTCTAAAATTCTTGATCCCATCAGTAATTAATATTTCTTTTAACTCTTTTTTTATTTTTCCAACAATATTGGGGCCCTGAAAAACCATACCAGTATATAATTGAACATAGCTTGCACCAGCTAAAAATTTTCTATGTGCACTTTCTCCTGAGTCCACACCACCTACTCCAATAATTTCAATTTTATTTTTTAATAATCTGTAAAACTTACTTATTAATTTATTAGCCTCTTCTTCAAGAGGTTTTCCAGATAAACCACCCCTTTGATGTTTCAGTATATTGTTTAATTTACCTCTATTTCCCGCAGTTGTATTTGAAACAATTATTGCACTTACTTTGTGTTCTAACAATATTTTACTTAATACTTCAATTTGTTCATCTGAAATATCAGGAGAAATTTTTACAACAATTGGTATTTTGGATTTAAGCTTAATTTTTTCTTCTTTAACTAAATTCATTAATTCATCAAATTTAGTTTCATCATGAAAACTTCTTAAGTTTTCTGTATTAGGTGAGGAAATGTTAATTGTAATATAGTCAGCGATATCATGAAAAGTTCTAAGACCAATTAAATAATCATTTAACCTATCATCGCTATCTTTATTTGGACCTATATTAATTCCTAATAAACCCTTATTCAAATTTGATCGAATTCTATTGCTTACACTTTCTGATCCTAAATTATTAAATCCCAATCTATTTATAAGTGCTTCGTCTTCCACCAATCTAAATACTCTTGGTTTTGGATTTCCATACTGCTTAAGTGGTGTAACGGTCCCCACCTCAACAAACCCAAATCCAAGTTTAAATAAAGAATTATAAACTTCAGCATTTTTATCAAATCCAGCTGCCATTCCAATTGGGTTATCTATTTCTTTGCCAAATAGTTTAGTCTTGAACATTGGATTATCTTTATTTTCATCCCTTAAATTTGGTGTCAAATTTAATCTTAAAGACTTAATTGCTAAATTATGAGCGGTTTCAGGATCAATTTTAAAAATTAGTGATCTGAATTTTGAAAACATTATTTTATTTTTTCTGTTATTAATTTTTTAGTTTCGTTAACTCCAAAGAAGCTTATAAAAAAGCCCATTCTTGGACCATTTTCATCTCCAAATACGACTTCATAAATCAATTTAAACCAATCACGTAAATTTTCTGAATATCCATTTTCTTTTCCAGTTGAGTAAATTAATGTCTGAATATCCTCAGGTAACATTGCATCATTACAATCATCAAGAGTCTTTACTAGGGCCTCTAATGCAATTTTTTCGTTTAAATCTGGTTTCTTATATTTTTTCTGCAGTTTGATTACATCATTAAAATATTTAATAGCGTAGCCAATTAAATTATCAAAAATTATATGATCTTTTTCTGAGATATCTTTTTTATATTTTTTTACAAACTTCCAAAGTAATTCCTTGGAATCTGCGTTACTTGCCTCCACTAAATTTAAAAGCATTGAAAAACTCATAATAGTATCTTCTTTAGGAATTAATCCATTATGCACATGCCAAACTGGATTCATTAATAACTGTAATTCATTTTGATTTTTAGCTTTTTCCACAAAATCTAAATATTCATCAACTGTTTTTGGAACTATTTCTTTGTATAGTTTTTTTGCTCTTTTAGGATTTTGATACATGTACAATGAAAGACTTTCAGGAGACGCATATTCTAACCACTGATCAATAGTGATCCCATTACCTTTTGACTTTGAAATTTTTTCACCTTTTTCATCTAAAAATAGTTCATATGCAAAACCAGACGGGTTTGTTTTGCCAATCAATTTAACTATTCTTGAAGATAATATTGCACTTTCTATTAAATCTTTTCCATACATTTCAAAATCTACATCAAGAGCATACCACCTCATAGCCCAATCCACTTTCCACTGCAATTTACAATGTCCATCTAAAATACTTGTTTCAAGTTTTTTTCCATTATTATCAAAGATAATTTTAGATTTTTCTTTTAAGATTTCTAAAACCGGAATTTCTAAAACCTTACCAGTATCTGGACATATAGGTAAAAAGGGACTGTAGGTTCTTTGTCTTTCTTTACCAAGTGTTGGAAGAATTATATCTATGATACCCTGATAGTTTTCTAAAATTAATTTTAGCGTTGGATTAAAAAAACCACTTTTATAGAGAACTGAAGAACTTTTAAAACTATACTCAAATTTAAATTTATCTAGAAAATCTTTTAACATTTCATTATTATGCTCACCAAAGCTTGAAAATTTTTTGAATGGATCTGGTACTTGAGTTAAAGGTTTATGAAGGTTTTTATTTAATAGCTCTTGATTAGGTACATTTTCAGGAACTTTTCTGAAACCATCCATGTCATCTGAAAAGGTTATAATTTCTGTTGGAATATCCGTAAGTTGTTTTAGCGCATTAACCATCATTGATGTTCTTGCTACCTCACCAAAGGTACCTATATGGGGTAATCCACTTGGTCCATAGCCAGTTTGTAAAATAATTTTACCTTTTTTCTCAATAAAAGATTTTCTTTCACGCAACATTTTTTTAGCCTCAACAAAAGGCCATGCGTTAGTTTTATCTAAATTTTCTTTTTCAATCACTTTGTTTAATAAGAAATATCTTATATTAGGTGTTATTATTAACTCTTATAGAGTTGAAATTTATTTACCATAAAATAATGTTCTATCAAAATGTCTAATTATAAAACTGTTTTTTTTACCCTGGGTGTTTTGCAAATTATTCTTGGAATTTCTATGATGATTCCAATTTTAGCCCAATTTATTTATTCTGAACTAGATTCTTCTTTTATTGGGGCTTCTATAATTTCAATAATATTTGGTGTTTTATTTTTTTTGACAAATTTAAACCATGACAAAAAGCTAAACTTACAACAAGCATTCTTATTAACCGCTCTTTCTTGGTTGAGTATTGCAATATTTGGGTCTTTACCTTTTATTTTTTCTACTCTTGAACTGTCCATTACTGATTCTTTTTTTGAAAGTATGTCTGGTATTACTACTACTGGATCTACAATTATTTCAAACTTAGAAGGCGCCCCTAGATCAATACTTTTATGGCGAGCTATGCTTCAATGGTTAGGAGGAATTGGTATTATTGTAATGGCAATAACTCTAATGCCAATAATGAACGTTGGGGGAATGCAGTTATTTAAGATTTCAAGTAACGATTCTTCAGAAAAGTTATTACCAAAATCTAAGGAAATATCTCTTAGATTAATTTATGTATATTTGGTGTTAACAACACTTTGTGCTGTTACCTATAAAATTTTTGGTATGAATATTTTCGACAGCCTAACTCACTCCATGACTACAATAGCAACGGGTGGATTTTCGAATTATAATGAATCTATAGGATATTTTAATAGTTTACCCATTGAAATATCATCGATGGTTTTTATTATACTAGGTAGCCTACCTTTCATAGCTTATATAAAATTTTTAAATGGTAATAAAAAAATATTTACTTCTGATGTCCAAATTAAATCATTTATTAAGATAATTATTTTTTCAATTATTCTACTTTTTATTTATTCACTTTTTCAAAATAAAGATTTTTCTCAAATTAATATAAGAGTAATTTTTTTTAACGTTATTTCTATCTTAACTGGTACGGGATATGTCACTGGAGAATTTGATGGATGGGGGAATTTTCCACTAATTTTCTTTTTAACTCTAATGTTTATTGGTGGTTGTGCTGGCTCAACAACTTGTGGAATTAAAATTTTTAGAATTCAAATTTTATATTTATTTATTGTTAATCAATTAAAAAAAATTATTTATCCAAGAGGTATATTTGTAATTAAATATGATAAAAATAAAGTAGATGATAAATTTATGGCTTCAATCATCTCTTTTATTTTTCTTTACTTGGTTATATTTTTTTTGATAACGGCATTTTTATCTTTAAGTGGTTTAGATTTTGTAACTTCAATCTCAGGTGCGGCTACATCAATTTCCAATGTTGGCCCAGGGTTAGGCTCTACAATTGGCCCTAATGGCAATTTTTCAAATATACCCGAAATATCTAAATGGATTTTAAGTCTCGGAATGATCTTGGGTAGATTAGAATTGTTTGCTATACTAGTATTGTTTCTACCTTCATTTTGGAGGAATTAATTATGATTGAAATAAAAAAACAATCACTCTCAGAAACTTTTTCTATCTACTTAGATAAAAGAATGCTTAGAATATTATTGCTTGGGGCTATCTCGGGGTTTCCTTGGGTGCTCATAGGAAGTAGTTTGAGTTTATGGCTTAAGGAAGAGGGGTTGAGTAGATCAACAATTGGTTGGGCAGGTTTAATATTTGCAGTTTACGCTTTTAACTATTTATGGGCACCACTTGTTGACAGACTTCAAATACCATACCTAACAAAAAAACTTGGTCATAGAAGAGGCTGGATAGTATTAATGCAAATTGCAATTTTAATTTGCCTTGTTACTTGGAGCTTTATTAACCCAACTGAAAACTTAGCACTTTTAATTACAGTTGGTTTAATTATTGCCATAGCTTCAGCCACACAAGATATTACTGTTGATGCCTTAAGAATTGAACAAATAGGTGTGGATGAAAGCAAATCAATGGCTGCTGGTGCAGCTATGGCAGTTGTTGGGTGGTGGAGTGGATACAAACTGGGTGGTGTAATAGCTTTGTTTGCTGCTCAATATTTAGAAAATATTGGTGTTAGCAATTACTGGCAAATCACATTTTTAATTTTAGGTGTTGTGGTAATTTTAATGAATGTAGGATTGATGTTTGTTCATGAGCCACTCAACACAGATAGGCGGCTTAAGCAAAAAGAGACTGACAATTTAATAGCAAATAAACTTGGGTCAAAAAATATTATAACTACGTTTGTTGCTTGGATCAGCAGTACGTTGGGTGGTCCAATACTAAGTTTCTTTAAAAAAAATGGATTTTCAGTTGCAATTGGAATTTTAAGTTTTATTTTTTTATTTAAGATTGGTGAGGCTTTTCTTGGGCGAATGTCGATAGTATTTTATAAAGAAATAGGATTTTCTAAAGGTGATATAGCTATCTACTCAAAAACTTTGGGATGGGTAACTACAGTTATCTTTACATTGTTGGGTGGGCTTTTTGTAATTAGGTCTGGAGTTTTAAAAGCAATGTTTGTTGCTGGTATATTAATGGCTGCAACAAACTTATTGTTTACTGTCTTGGCATGGAGTGATAAATCTGAACTATTATTTGCTGTAGCGGTCATATTTGATGATATTGCGGCAGCTTTTGCGACAGTAGCATTTGTTGCGTTTATTTCACTGCTAGTAGACAGAACCTATACAGCAACTCAATATGCATTACTTGCCTCGATTGGAACGGCAGGCAGAACAACACTCGCATCATCATCTGGTGCTTTGGTGGATTGGTTAAATGGTGATTGGGGAGTATTTTTCATCTTAACGGCTGTTATGGTAATACCTTCTTTGATTTGTTTATGGTTTATTAAAGATAAACTAAAGCTACGTGAAAAGTAATTATTTTTATAAAAAACCTTTATCAAATATTTATAAGAAACCATCCAAAGTTTCTGAAGTTACTTCTCAGATTATATATGGTGAAAAATTCAAAGTTTTATCGAA
>CAJQRR010000002.1 GCA_905612385.1 uncultured Candidatus Pelagibacter sp. | reverse complement strand
TAATTTTTATTAAAGATTATTTTTTTAGAAGAGTTATCTTTAATTGTATCTTCAATACTTTTGCTAATTTCATTTGTACTTTGTTTTGCAACAATGATTTTAGAGTTTAATAAAGTGGATGTTTTTTCAAATATTATTTTGTCAACTGTTTGATCTTCTATTGGAAGCCAGTCCAAGTGATCAAGACCAATAACTGTCACAATGCTAGCTAGGTTTTTCTTTAAAATATTGGTAGCATCAAATCTATGAAATAGACCTGACTCAATTAGGTTAATGTTTTCAGGGTATTTCTTTGCATAATGAAGGTAAGCAACGGTTAGAATTTCAAAGAAAGTAATTTGTGTTTGATTATTAGCTTCTTCTATTTCAAAAAAAAGATTGGCTAATTCATCATCTGTTAATGGTTTGTTGTTAAAGATAAATCTTTCATTAATTTTTTGAATGTGAGGACTAGTATAAATATTACATTTATAATTTGCCTCTTTTAAAATTGCAAAAAGTGCTTGGATTGTTGAAAATTTTCCGTTTGTTCCAACAACGGAAATACAATTAATTTGATCTTGAGGATTGCCTAATTTTTCTAAAAGATTTCTAGTTCGATCTAGGCTTAGATCGATCTCTTTAGGATGCAGCTTTTGTAAGCGTTCTACTATCTTCTGAAGTTTCATTTTCTGATGAATTTATAGCAGAGTTTTTATTTAACAATATTGATAATAATGAGCCAATTTTTTCTCTTAGATCTTTTCTCTCGACAATCATATCGACAAATCCTGATTTCTGAACGTACTCACTTCTTTGAAAGCCTTCTGGCAACTCTTCCCTTACAGTTCCTTGAATTACTCTTGCTCCTGCAAAAGCTATAAGAGCCCCTGGTTCTGCTAAGTGTAGATCACCTAACATTGCATATGATGCTGTAATACCACCAGCAGTTGGATCTGTTAACACAACAATATAGGGTAAATTATTTTTCTTTAGCTCGTTAATTGCTAGTGTTGTTCTTGTCATTTGGCTTAAAGATATAAGACTTTCCATCATCCTCATTCCACCACCAGAAGTAAACACTACAAAAGGTTGATTATTTTCTATTGAATGTTGAATTCCATATAAAAAAGCCTCACCTTCTGCAGCACCTATTGAGCCACCTACAAAATCAAAATCAGATGCAATCGCTGTAATTTTTAAATTTAAAATATTGGTATTAATAACCATCATTCCACAATCCATTCCAGTTTTTTTTCTAGCAGCTTTTAATCTATCTTTATAAGGTTTTGCATCATTCCAATTTAAAGGGTCGTCTTGAGGAATGGGAGTTTTTAAAACTTCATAATTGTTTTTGCCAAATATAATATCAAATCTTTGACGTGGGCTTATTCTGTGGTGCTTGTTGCAGGATGGACAACACCATAAGTTTTCTTCTAAATCTTTTTTTAAGATAGGTCCCTTACAACATGAGGTCCAGTCACTATTAGCTATTTCAGCTTTAGTTGCACGTGCTTTAATGATAGTTTTTATCTTCTCACCAAATCTTAAAGTTTTTTTAATCCAATTCATGCTATTTTTTTTTTTAACTTTAACACAATATTAGTTACATTTGTGACAGGATTTTGGCGTTTTTTAATAGAATTTGATATTTCTTTACATAAAGCGCTACCAACGACTAATCCATCAGCTTTTCTTAAAGATGCTATAGTTTTTTCAGTGATCCCAAAGCCTATTACAATATTCTTATTCTTATTAAGGTTTTTAATCTTACTATAACGCTCTAATATTTTTTTAGGTGAAACCTTTAGCTTGCCACCAGTTGTTGAAAGCATACTGATATAATAAACCATATCATGAGAGTCTTTTATAATCTTTTTCATTCTGCTCGGAGACGTAGTAGGAGATATTAACTGAATAAAACTAATACCTTTTTTCTTACATTTTTTTGCAAATTCTTTATTTTCTGGATAAGGAAGATCGACAACAATTAATCCATCTACCCCTACTTTTTTACAAATATTTATAAAGTTATTATCTCCATATTGATAAATCATATTATAGTAACCCATCAATATTACAGGCTTTGATTGTTTTGATTTTTTAAAATCTTTAACTATTGAAAAAACATCTTTAATTTTGATACCATTTTTTAAAGCTCTATAAGCACTTGATTGAATCTGGCCACCATCTGCAATTGGAGTGTTATGAGGAAATCCTATCTCACAAATATCAGCATATTTTGCAATTGATTTTAATATCTCAAGTGATTTTTTTTTACTATTATCTCCAGCTACTGTGTAAGTTAGTAATGCAGGCCTTTTTTCAATCTTTACTTTTTTAAATGCTAAATTAATTAAAGACATTTTATTTAATCTTTCCCAATCTATCTTTTAAGATATCTCTATCTTTTTTAGCATCACCACACGAGTTTACTATAATGATAGTATCTTTGTTTAATTTTGGAGCAATTTTTATTGCTTCAGCAAAAGCATGACATGGTTCAAGACTTGGGTTAATTTTTTCAAGTTTTGTAACTAGTTTGTATGCACTTAAAGCCGCCTCATCAGTTGCGGACGTATATCTTGCTCTTTTAACGTCTTTTAAGAAACAGTGAATAGGTGATACCCCAGGATAATCTAATCCAGCAGAAATAGAAGCGGTGTCATTAATTTGTCCTTCACTATCCTGACAAACATAGGCTGCAGCTCCATGCAATATTCCAAGTTTAGCATCATTAGTTAGTGGTGCGGCATGCAGTTTTGAATTTTTTGGTCCACCAGCCTCAACACCAATTAATTCAATTTGTTTTTTATCATAATCTATAAACTCACTCCAAAAACCATAAGCTGAACTTCCACCACCCACACAATTAATAAGTTTTATTTTTTTAGGTATTTTTTTAAACTCAGAATGTATTTGAATTTTTAACTCTCTTGAAATTTGAGCTGTACTCCAGCCACAAATTTTAACAAATATATTAGGACCAACTGTTGATCCAACGCACATATGAGTATTATCACAATTTGAAACCCAGTAACGCATGCACTCACTAACGGCATCTACTAATGTTTGGCTTCCTGAATAAACGGGCACAACTTCTGCACCATTCCTTTTCATCGCATCCACATTAGGCTTTTGCCTTTTTATATCTTTTGCACCCATGAATATTTTACATTTAAGGCTAAACTTTTTAGCAGCCATACTCAGCATCTTTCCAGCATAGCCAGCTCCCGTATCGCCAACGACATATTTTTTACCCGCCTTTTTAGCAATAAGGCAATGAACTGTTGCATTATAGATCTTATGAGCTCCTCCGTTCGCCTCTGACACCATTTTGGCATATATTTGAGCTCCACCTAAGTGATCAGATAAGTTTTGAAGTTTAATAAATGAAGTAGGGGAACCTATATAGTTATTGAAATAATAATCTCTTTCTTTAAGGAATTTCTTATCGTATCTAAGGTTTTCAAAAAGTTCAGTTAAGTCCTCAACAGGTTTTTTTAAAGTTTCAGGTATAAAATTACCACCAAACTTACCACCCCAAAATCCACTCTTATTGTGCTGATCAATTAAAGGAATTTTTTTTTTAATTCTCATTGTTAATTAGTTTAATTTTATTTAAAAAAATATTTATTTTTAAAATATCTTTTAATCCAGATGTTTCTAGACCTCCAGAAATATCTATAATGTCTGCTATATCTTTATAATTTTCAAGGTTATCTTCAACTTGAATGTTCCCAGCTAGCATTAATTCTTTATCAATTTTAATATTTTTAATTAATTGATGATCAAAGGACATACTTTTTTCATAACCTTTGCTGTCGAATAATATTATGTCTGCAAGCTCATTATATTCTAAATATTTAACAGTATCATTTTGATCATTAACAGTTATTGCAACAATAATTTTCTTATTATACTTTTCTTTAATTGATTTAACTTCAACAGGCGTACAATCATAAAGCTGATAATAATTGAATGGTAAATCTTTTATTTTTTCTAATATATCTTCATTAGGTTTAACTAATACAGCAACATATTCTGATTTTTTTTTATCAACTTTTAATAGCTCTTTAAGCTTATCGTGTTCAACAAATCTTTTTGATTTAGGCCAATTACAAATAAACCCTATCATTTTAGGAGGGGTAGGATGGGAAGTTAAAAACTCTAAAGTTATAGAGTCAGATATCCCACAAATCTTGCAGGGTTGGATCATTGATTTAAATGATTAATTAATCTTTTAATATTATTTTTGATATTACCCTTTACTAATGATCTTCCCATTACAATACCAGAAACTTTGTTTTTAAAAGCATCATTGGGAGTCATTACTCTAGATTGATCATTTGCATCATCTCCAGGTAATCTTATTCCTGGTGTAACAATAAATAAGCTTTTATATTTTTTTCTAACTATTTTTGCCTCTTGTGCAGAACAAACAATTCCATCTGCACCTGATTTTTTTATAAGACCAGCTTGTTTTAATACTAATTGCTCTACTGTTTTGGTATGACCAATTTCTTTAAGAGATTTGTTGTTAAGACTTGTTAAGATTGTAACTCCTAATACTTTTAAATTTTTGTTAATTGTTTTAGCTTTTTTTGTAATAGCTTTAAGCATTTCAAGGCCACCATTTGCATGAACTGTAATATATCTGCATTTTTTTAAATCTTTTAAACTATCCATTGCAGATAAAGCAGTTTGTGGAATATCGTTTATTTTTAAATCTAACCAATAATCTCTTTTAAAATTTTGAAGAAAAGCTCTCCCATTTTTTGAATAAAAAAACTGTAAGCCAAATTTCGGAATTATTTGAAGTTTATTAGTTTTTGTGTCGTTAATTATTTTTTTTATTTCTTTTAAGCTTGATGTATCGCAAGCAACAAAGATATTTTTATTCATCATTATTTAATTTTTTAAACATTTCCTTAGACATTTTAAAGTGAATTGTTTTTTTTTCAGGTGTATTTACTTTCTCTCCAGTTTTTGGATTTCTTGATATTCTTGCTTTTTGAATATTGGTTGAAAACATTCCAAAACCTCTTAATTCAACACCATCTCCACGTTTAAGAGCCTGCTTTATTTCAGTAAGAATAATTTCAGTAAACTTTTCTAAGTCTTTTTTTAAAAAATTCGGGTAGTTATTGGAGAGTTGTTTTAGAAGCTTTGATTTTACAATAGCCAATTTTTATTCTTCTTCTTTTTTCTTTTTCTCTAGATCATCAGATAATGATGAGAAAGGTAAGTTTTTACCACTCGCCTCAGAACCATAAGTATCTAATGCTACTTTTCTCTCAATTTCTTCAAGTAATTTAATGCTTAATGTAACTTTTCTTTTTTCCATATCTAATTCTTGAATCGCACAATCTATTCTCTCACCACCTGTAAATCTTGCTGGCCTAGCATCAGCAGCATTAATAGCTATGGCAGATTTTTTAATAGCAAAGTCCATTTCGCAGCCTTCAGGTCTAACAACTAAACCCTTATTGTCTGTTGAAATAATCTTAACTGTAATAGTTTGTTTGGCTTTTTTATCGTTAAACCAACTAAATGGATCTGGTTGAGTTTGACGTAATCCAACTCTAACCTTTTGTTCGGCTGCCTTAACTTCCAATACTTTAACTTTTAATTTATCCCCAATTTTATGCTTAGCTAATTCTTCTTCAGCATTTGTAAGATAAGTTAAATCATTACAGTGTAAGAACGCATCAATATCTAATCCATCAATTTTTAAGAAAATAGAATACTCATTTTTACTAGCAACTTCACCTTCAACCTCTGTACCAACAGGGTATTTACTCTCAAATGTTTCAAATGGGTTTTCAGTCGTTAAACGATGTGAAATTGCAACTCTTCTTTTTTCTTTATCAATTTCAGTAATAATACAATTAATCTCATCACCAACCTTAAACATTTTTTTTGCTAATATATTTTTTTTAGTCCAGCTTAATTCGCTTGAGTGTAGCAAGGTTGATAATCCTTTTTCAAGTTCACAAAATGCACCAAAGTCCATTAACTTAACAACTTTAACTTTATAGATTTTATTTAGTTCATAATTTGAAATATTTTCAAATGGATCTGGTGAAAGCTGCTTCAATGAACAACCAATCTGTAATTTTTCTTTATCTACTGTAATTACCAATAGATCGTGCTTTTCACCAATTGTAAAAACTTCATCAGGGTGATTAACTCTTGAATAAGAAATTTCCTGAAGGTGCACTAATACATCAAGCTCACCATTAACACTAAAGAAACAACCAAATGAACTGTAACCTTTTACTTCAGCTCCTTTAATTATGTCTCCAACTTTGAATTTTTCAACAATTTTAATTTTATCTTCTTTTTTAAATGATGAAATAATTTCTCTTCTAGAAACGCAAGCGTTTCCTCTAACCTTATCTAGCTTAATAAGAGCAAATTTTTGAGGTTCATTCATTAAATGAGTAATATCTTTTAATGGCTTGTCTGAAATTTGAGATCCTGGTAAAAACATTAGAGATCCAGTGTCGATATGTTCTACTATACATCCGCCTTTAACACGTCCAGTAATTTTACCCATAATAGGTTCATTTTTTTCATAAGCTTCAACAAGCTTGTCCCAGCCTTGAATTTTTTGTGCTTTAGAAGCTGATACTAGTACTTCACCTTTTTTGTCTTCTAGTCTTTCAAGAAGAACTGAAATTGTTTCACCCACTTTTGCTTTATCAAGCATACCCATGCTCTTTAATTCATTAATATCTAAAATGGGCTCAGATTTTAAGCCTGGAACTTCAAGGAATACAAAGTTCTCAGTTACTTTGTTTACTACACCAGTAATTATTTTCCCCTCTTCAAGATTTGCTGTTTTAGTAAATTGAGAGTTTAGTAGTTGTTCGAATTCTTTTGAGGCGGGGTTTGAGAGATCTTTATAAATTTCCATTAAGCTTTTATTTTCCTATTCATAATTTTTTTAATTTTTAAAAAACATGCTCTTTTAGTGTGCTTCGTAGTATTTATCAATACCGAATCTTTTGTTTTCTTCAAAGGTGAAATTTTCCTATTATAGTCACTTTTATCACGTTTTTTGATACTTTTTAAGACTTCATTGAGGGATATTTTCTTATTCAATTTTTTCAATTCTTTATATCTTCTTAATGCTCTAGTCTTTGCATTCGCAGTTATAAAAAATTTAAAATCAGCATCAGGGATTATTTTGTAAGTTATATCTCTTCCATCTAGACAAGATCCATTATATTTTTTAGGAGGATAATAGGCACTTTTAATTTGAAAGGCATGAACAAGTTCTCTTATTTTTTTATCTTTTGAAACTATAGAGGCCATCGTTCCTACCTCATCAGACAATAATTTTTTATTTTGTAAATCTTTCATACTCAAATTTTTCATTATTTTTTTTATAAAGGTGTGATTATATTTTTTGGGCTGTGTAAGCTTGATATTTGCAATCAATCTATAAATTTTACCCGTATCTAAATAAAACAAATTAAAATGTTTAGAAATTAATTTTGCTTGTGTGCCAGCACCTGCGGCGGCAGGAGAGTCAATTGCAACTTTAATCTTATTTATAAACTTCATAACGATTTATTATTTATTTTTTCAACTATTTTTAAAAAGGAAGGAAATGAAGTATTTATAGAATCTTTATCATGAATTTTCCATTGCCCACCAAAAGTTAAGGCAGCAATTGTACTCATCATGAAAACCCTGTGATCTTTTAGATAATCTTTAATTATAATTAGTTTTTTAATTTTTAAATTAGGCTGACCATAAATTTTAATTGAGTCTTTCGTTAGTTCTGTTTTAATACCCATCATATTTAAAATTTTAGAGCCCCAATTCAACCTTGGACTTTCTTTTTGGTTTAACTCTGAAACATCTTTAAAATAAGAAATTCCTTTTGCTTTTGCAGCCACCAAAAAAATAACTAAAAATTCATCTATGGCACTACTATTTAATTTAGTTGGACAATTTATGCCCTTAAGATTTTTTGCACTTTTTATAAAAATATCAGCAATTTTTTCACCCCTATAACTTCTTTGGTTTCTTAATAATATTTTAGCACCCATTTTTTTTAAAATAACAATTACACCTACCCTAGAAGGATTAATATTTACATTTTTAATTAAGAGTTTTGAATCATTCGTAAGAGTTGTGAGTACCATAAAAAATGCACTTGAACTTATATCACCTGGGATTTGGTAATTAAATGCCTTAATTTTTTTTGATTTTTTAACTTCTATAAAATCATATTTTTTAGTCTTTTTAATTTTGATAGGTATCTTTAAATATTTAAAAAGTAATTCAGAGTGATTTCTAGATTTTTTGGCTTTGATGAGTGTTGTTCCTGATGCGTTAAGTGCTGCAAACATCACACTACTTTTACACTGAGCAGAACCTTTACTTTCTAAATATTTAATACCTTTTATGGACTGTGAACCAAGAATTGTTAGAGGTAATTTATTCTTTATTTTGTAATAAAATTTTGCTCCAAATTTTTCTAAAGGTAAAGTTACTCTTGAAAAATCTCTTTTAGATAAACTTTTGTCACCAATCAACTTTATTTTCTGTGGAGATTTAATTAATAAACCTAATATTAACCTTCCAAGTGTTCCAGAGTTTTTTGCATTTATTATTAAATTTTTTTTATATTTAAAGCCATTAATTCCAGCCCCAAATATCTCACAATAATTATTATGTATCTTTACTTTTATTCCTAATTTTTTTACAGAATCTAGGGCTGCAAGCACATCTTGAGACATTAAGAGGTTATATGCCTTTGATTTTCCAATAGCTTGAGATGCTAAGAGCACCCACCTAATGCTTAAGCTTTTGTCTCCACTAACTTGTATTTTTGTATTAAACTTTTCAATCTTATTTTTAATGTGTAGTGATTGTGACATGTATTAATTGAATTTAAACGAGTCTCCAAAGTAAGCATTTTTAGCCTCAATATTATTCACTAGATCAGAAGGTGTTCCTTGCGCAATAATTTTACAATTTGATAAAAGAATGGCTACATCAACACATGATAATAAGTCTCTGGCTTGGTGATCGCA
Organism: uncultured Candidatus Pelagibacter sp.; assembly: GCA_905612385.1. The sequence continues at coordinate 16,203 of CAJQRR010000002.1, read as the reverse complement.
AATAATTATTGCAATGTCATTTTCTGTTTGTAAATTTACAATAATTTCTTGTAACATTTTAATAGTGAGAACATCTAGAGCTGCAAAGGGCTCATCTAATAACAATACCTTTGGATCAGCCAGTAAAGCTAGTGCTATAACTAACTTACGTTTTTGACCACCGCTTAAAAATTTAGCCTTTACATTTCTAATCGCATCAAGCTCAAATTTTGAAATTAATTTATCTATTTTATGATGAATATGTTTTTTATCTTCCACAACTATTTCAGCAATTGCTTTCAAATTTTCTAAAGAAGTTAGATCATGAAAATATCCACCATGTTGTGGAACATAACCTATCTTAAATTTTAAAGTTCTTTCATAAATCGGATAATTAATTACATCAATATTATTAAATTTAATTTTACCATAGTCTGGCTTTATCAATCCTGTAATTAAATTAAAAATTGTTGATTTTCCAACCCCATTAGGTCCCAACATCCCTAAAATTTGTCCATGATTAATTTTAAAGCTAACATTGTCTAAAATTTTTCTTTTCCCATATGATAATGATATATTTTCCATAGAGATCATAGGCTGTGGATTTTTAAAATATTTAATTCTAAATTTTTTGATTATGCCCATACTATTTTGTTCCTTTAATTAGAACTTTTTTGGAATTATCATTCATAAAAATTTTAGTATCTTTGTTAGTAAGATTCATTTCGATTCTATCCGCAAACAATTTTTTTTCTTGTCCACTATAAATAACATTTTTGGAGATAGTGCCAATATTATTCAAAAAAGAAAAATCTGAGTATTCTCCTGTTATTTTTTGTTCAGAGTAAAGAATTATTACATTTTTTGAAAAAATAGTATCATAATTTTGAGAATTATATTTACCAAAATCAGAGGTAATTTTTACTGCGTCAGAGTCTTTCATGAAGATATAGGCAATGACATCTTCTAAGAACATCACATTGGGATTATTTAAATCAATTTCAGCTTGTTTTGCTGTTAACTGGTATTTATTATTTTTTCCATCTACGGAAATATAGTTAATGTTATCAATATAGCTTGATGAACTATTTATATTACTATTAGCTTTTGTTGATGGGGTATTTTTTTGTAAATTTTCAGAACTTTTATTAAAATATTTTAAATAGAATAATATAGAAATTAGAAAAATAAAAAAAAACATTAAAACTTGAAGGACAATTTTTTTTTTCATTTATTGAATATTTGACTGCAATATGCTGTGTATGTGCAAAATTCCAATAGTTTTTTTTTCATTTTTTTTATTATGAACACACAAGGAAGTGATTTTTTTTGTATTCATTATTGATAAAGCTTTTTCCACAAGTATATCTTGGTTGATGCTGATAGGATTTTTTGTCATTACTTTTTTTACAGTTAGGTCTTGAAGGTTACCACCCGTTTCATTAAATCTTCTAATTTGGCCATCTGTAATAATTCCTGTTGTAATCTTTTTATCATTTTGAACAATTAAGGTCCCAAGTTTTTTATTTGATATAACTTGTAAAGCTTTTTTCATCATTAAACTTTCATTAACAAAAGGAATTTTATTTCCTGTAATCATTAATTCTTCAACAATTCTAAGTTTTGCACCAAGGTTTCCCGATGGATGAAATTTTTTAAAATCTTTTTTACTGATATTTTTTTTGCTTAATACTGCAACCGCTAATGCGTCACCCATGCTTAATTGATTTATTGTGCTTGAGGTTGGAACAATCCCAAGACCTGCTTCAGTTACTTCTGGTACAAGAAGTTTAATATCAGAAGCTTTATATAATATAGAATTTCTTTTAGACATTATTCCTATCAAGAAAATTCTATTTCGATTTGCATACTTTATGATATTTTTTAATTCTTCAGTAGAACCTGAATAACTTATCAAAATTAATACATCCTTTTTTGAAATACTGCCTAGATCTCCATGAGAGCAGTCATTTGCAGATAGAGAAAAAGAGGGAGTTCCAATAGAAGATAGAGTTGCTGAAATTTTAGCTGCTATTAATCCACTCTTTCCAACACCACATAGGATAACTTTAGATTGGCATTTTGTAATTGCTTCTACCGCATCATTAAAAGAGCTGTTAATTGAATTTTTTAATTTTTTTAGGGCTTTTATCTCTAGGTCGATTACGTTTTTTGCAATTTTTTTATAATCTTTTTTTTTCATTTAGTGAGACCATATATCGTCTTTAAATAAAGCTAAATCAAGATCAACTCTGGTTTTTAAAAATTTTAAACAATTGTGATATAAATCGACCCGTTTTTCTCTTATAAGAATTTTATTTAATTCTTCATGAATTTTATGCAAATATACGACATCATTTGCGCAATATTTCAACTGAGCTGATGATAATTCACCTCCAAAATCTGAACTTTGAAATTGTTTGCTGACATCAATATTAATGAACTCCTTAATTAGAGTTTTAAGAGAGTGACTATCAGAATACGATCTAGCTAATTTTGAGGCAATTTTGGTATCTAGAATATTTTTAGTCTCTGTTTTTAAATAATATTTGATGTGAGCCATGTCAGCTCTACCATAATGAAATATTTTTGTAATTGACTCATCAGAAAGAACTTTGTTTAAGTTTGGAGCATTATAAATTGATCTATCTAACTGAACTATATGAGCATCTGAATTTCCACTGGATATTTGGATGAGACATAAAGGATCACGCTTAACATTGAGTCCCATAAACTCTCCATCAACTGCTATAACATTGCCTAAATTTAAATCTTCTGGTAGATCATGTTTGTGAAGTTTAATATCAATATTCATTTTTAATTATATATATATGAAAGTAAAAAATTGTCTAATTTTTGGAGGTAGTGGTCAAATAGGTCGCCATTTAATAAGAAAGCTTACTAAAAATAATTATAAAGTTACGGTAGTTACTAGAAACCTTCATCAAAAAGGATATATAATAAAAACCCAGGCTAATGCTGGCTATATAGATGTAGTTGAAGCTAATATTTTTGACGAAACAAAGATTAGAAAGCTTTTTGCTCAAACTGATATTTGTATCAATTTAATTGGTATTTTATATGAAAGTGGCAAGGGAAATACTTTTAAAAATATTCACTCTATTTTTCCATCTATTCTAGCTAAACTTTGCAAAGAATATAAAGTTCAGCAATTTATTCATTTATCTGCATTGGGTATTAATAATGCAATCGATTCTGAATATGCAAAAAGTAAATTGGAGGGTGAATTAAATATTCAAAAAAACTTTCCTCTAGCAGCAATATTAAGGCCTTCAGTAGTTTATTCAGTAGATGATAATTTTACTACAAATTTCATGACTTTACTAAGTAGACTTCCATTCTTTCCACTTTATTACAATGGAGGTACTAAATTTACTCCAATTCATTGTTCTGATTTAACTGATACCATTTATCATGTTATTTCTAAAAATATATATTCTAAAATAATTGAGTGTGTGGGGCCTGACATTATTTCTTTAAAAGAAATTTTGAAAAAATTATTAAAACTAATTGATAAAAATAGATTATTAATTCCACTTCCATTTTTTGCTGCAAATATGTCAGCAAAATTACTTCAATTATTTCCAAATCCTTTATTGACAGTAGATCAACTTGCTCTGCTAAAGTATGACAATATTCCTTCAAATAAATATCAAACTAATTCTGATGTGGGGGTTCCGAGCACAAGGCTATTCGATCAGGAAGTTGAAAAATATTGTTATATGTGGAGAGAAGGTGGTCAATTTTCTACTAAAAAATATAACCTTACAGATTCTTAATAAATTTTTTTAAATTAAGGTTGTATAATTTATTCAACAGCTATTAATATTATATTTTAATTTTTTTATTTCTCTCATATTTAATTATAAAATTAGTAGTGAGAGTCATTAACAGAAAGAATTAAAAACAATAATTATATATAAAAACTATTATTAAGCAGTATTAAATTTTTTATTATTATACTGTGGTGCTTCTTCTTCTTTATCAGTAGCAGGCTCTTCTTTTCTACCTTTTGGCTGATAAGCATATAGTAAATGAAGTTTGCAATATGAAAAATCTTTTAATGAAGATCTTCCACAAAAATAAAACGATTTTTCTTCTGGATGCCCAACAGGCCACTTGCAAGAGCTTTCATCTAGTTCTTCTAATTTTTTAGGATTTTCTGGTTCAAAATCTTTTTCAATAAGTAAGGATTTAAACTTGCTTTTTCTTCCTTGTCTTTGTTTAGAATTATTTTCTTCTGAACTGTCATCAAAGCTTTGACTTGATGAAGTATTTCTAGTCTTAATTTTTGATGATAGATTTAATCTATGAGCTTTACCAATCACTGCATTTCTACTAATACCACCAATTATTTCAGCAATTTGACTTGCTGTGCTTCCTTTGCCCCAAAGCTCTTTTAATTTACTAACTTTTTCTTCATTCCAGCTCATAATCTATATTTAGTGTGTTAATTAATTTTAATAACTATATACAGATCACATAGGATTAAAAAAAAAACAACAGATATTTTTGTTTTGTACACAAGTCTTTCAAAATTTATATATGATTACCTATGGTTGAATTAAATGATAAATATAAAATAAGTGTAAAAAATTTTGCTTTTATAAACTGGGTTGGTTTTAAAACTTTATGGTTTAAAGAATGCAATAGATTTATGGTAGTTTGGCAACAAACATTACTATCTCCACTTGTATCAAGTTTGTTATTTTTATCAGTTTTATCTCTAGCTTTAGGGAATAATAGAGGGGATGTCCTTGGTTATTCTTTTATAAGTTTTTTAGCACCAGGTTTGATTGCGATGAGTATTTTAACTCAATCATTTAGTCATTCAGTATCCTCATTAATGATCGGAAAAATTCAGGGCAATATTGTTGATATGCTTTATGCACCTTTATCTGCACTAGAAGTTTCAATGGCAATAATATTAGCAGCTCTTACAAGGAGTTTTCTAATTGCTATAATTTCAATAGGTGTCTTCTCTTTAATTGTTGAGATGCCAATAAATAAAATTTTATTTATTGTTATTTTTGGTTTTTTAAGTGCTTTTATACTAGGGAGTTTGGGTTTTATTACGGGACTTTGGGCTGAAAAATTTGATCATACTGCAACTGTTACTAACTTTATTATTACTCCATTAAGTTTTTTATCAGGTGTATTTTATTCTATAGACAAACTTCCTAAATTTTTTCAAACTATTAGTCATATTAATCCATTCTTTTATATGATTGATGGGTTTAGATATGGTTTTTTAGGAAAATCAGATGGGTCAATAACTGTGGGATTAATTTATTTAACAATTTTAAGTATTGTAATGTGGTATGTGGCTTTTTTTCTTTACAAAAAAGGTTATAAAATTAAATCTTAGAACATGAGTGCTTTAGCAAAAAATTATAATAGAAGAAAAATTTCGTTTAGTTATGGAAGGGGAAGTTTTCTTTATTCAACTAATGGAAAAAAATATTTAGATTTTGTTCAAGGTATTGCAGTTAACTCTTTAGGACATGCTAATCGACATTTAATAAAAGCAATTAATAAACAATCAAAAAAACTTTGGCATGTATCTAATGCATTTATAATACCAGAAGGTGAAAGGTTAGCCACAAGACTAGCTAAAAAAACATTTGCTGATTTTATTATCTTTCAAAATAGTGGAGCAGAAGCAACAGAAGCAGCAATTAAAGTTGCAAGAAGATATTTTTATTCAATAGGACAGCCAAAAAAAAATAGAATTCTTTGTATTAAAAATTCATTTCATGGAAGAACATTGGCTACAATTTATGCAAGTGGATCAAAAAAAATGACAGAAGGCTTTGGACCAAAAGTTGATGGATTTGATCACTTTGAATTTGGAGATCATAAATCACTAAAGAAATCTATAACGAATAGAACAGCTGCAATCATGGTTGAAACTGTTATGGGGGAAGGTGGAATTAAAGTTATTCCAGGTTGGTGTCTGAAAGGATTAAGAAAAATCTGTAATGAGAAAAAAATTTTATTAATTTTGGATGAAGTTCAGTGTGGAATAGGTAGATCTGGTAATTTTTTTGCCTTTGAAAGCTCAAAAATTAAACCTGATATTGTGCCAATAGCAAAAGGTATTGGAGGGGGTTTTCCATTGGGTGCAGTCTTAATGAATAAAAAGGTTGCATCAGGAATGATAGCTGGCACTCATGGTTCAACATTTGGTGGTAATCCGCTAGCTATGTCTGTTGGAAATGCTGTTTTAGATCAAATATTAAAAAAAGGATTTCTTTTGAATGTTAAAAAATTATCAAAATACTTTCATTCAGAATTAAATAAATTAAGAAATGAGTTTCCTAAAATAATTAAAGAAGTAAGAGGTGTTGGTTTACTAATAGGATTACAACTTTGTAATGATCAAACAAAATTTATACAGAAGCTAATGGATAATAAATTATTAACAATTAGAGCAGCTGAGAATGTTGTGAGAATACTTCCTCCTCTAAATGTCAAAAAAGAAGAAATAAATATAGCAATAAATGTTATTAAAAAAGTGTGCTCTACTTATAAATAAAAATGAAACATTTTATCAACCTTAAAGACATACCTTCATCAGACCTTAAAAAAATCATCACTGATGCAAAAAAAAGAAAACAAAAGAGAAAAAATTATAACACTCTAGAAGTTGATAAAGATAAACCTTTAAAAGGTAAATTGCTTATTCAAATGTTTGAAAAGGCAAGTTTAAGAACGCGATTAAGTTTTTATCTTGCAATAAAACAATTGGGTGGAGGAACCATAACACTTAGAGCTAATGAATTGCACTTAGGAAAAGGTGGGGAAAGCCTAGAAGATACAGCCAAAATCTTATCAACTTATGGAGATGGTTTTATGCTGAGAACTGATAGTGATGAAAAAATAGCAGAATTTAGTAAGCATTTAAAGATACCTGTAATAAATGGTTTAAGCCCATCATCTCATCCAACCCAAGTACTATCAGATATTTTTACAGTTGAAGAAATTAAAAAAGAATCTATTTCTAAATTAAATATTTGTTGGATTGGAGATTCAAATAATGTTCTGAATAGCTTGATTGCTGCTTCAGTTAAATTTTCTTTCAACTTAAACATTGGCTGTCCTAAGAATTATGAGCCTAAAAAATTTGTATTAGATTGGGTTAAAAAAAATAAAAGAAAAATTAATATTTTTAATGATGCTAAAAAAGCAGTTAAAAATGCTGATGTAATTTTTTCAGATAAAGTAATTTCATTGAATGATAAAGTTAATAAAAATAAAAAAATTAAAGATTTCAAAAACTTCCAAATTAATTCAAAATTGATGAGTTTTGCTAAAAAAGACACAACTTTTTTACACTGTCTTCCAAGAGGAGAAGAAGTTACCGGAGATGTTTTTTTGGGAAAAAATTCTGAAGTATGGTTACAGGCTCTGAATAGAGTGCATGTTCAAAAAAGTATTTTATTGTATTGCTTTGGTAAACTAGGGTAGTAACTTAGGATTGTCACCGCTTTGATTTAGATATTTAATTACAGAAGCTCTGTCTTTCTCTTTTCTTAAACCAGCATATGACATTTTAGTGCCTTTCAAATAAGATGAAGGCTTTGTCAGGAAACCATTAAGCTCCTCAAACGTCCACTCTTTACCATATGAAGCTAAAGCTTTAGAGTATTTATAATCATCTACTCCACCAACTGCTCTACCAACAACATTGTATAATGCAGGGCCAATCTTATTTTTTCCACCTTTATTTATTGAGTGACATGCTGCACATTTTTTAAAAATTTTCTCACCAGAAGCAATATCGCCTAGTGCCATTATAGCTGCAATGTCTATTTTTTGTTCAAGTTCAGCAACTTGAGATGTTGAAGAGGCTAGTTGCCCTTCTACTTCAACTTTATATCCAGGGTTTTCTGGTTTATTTACATGAAAGACACCATCTGCAATCTTTCCTAAACCGATTACAAGTAGTGCAACCATTAAAATTGCTGCAATAATTTTATTAAGTTCGAACGAATCCATATAATTATTATTATTTTGCAGATATAACATGATAATTAAAAAAATACTTAATTTTTAATATTTAATTTTGCGTCTGTTAGACGCATAAATTGGTAAATTTATAATGGCTAAAACGTTAATATTAATTCCATCAAGAATGTCGGCAACTAGATTACCGGGTAAACCACTTTTAAAAATTAATAATTTATCAATAATTTCTCATGTTTTTAAAAAGGCAGAAGAAGCAAAAATTGGTGAAGTCGTAGTAGCAACAGAAGATAGAGAAATACTTGATGATGTTGAAAAAAATGGAGGTAGAGCCATTTTAACTGGTAGCACTCACAAGACTGGTACAGATAGAATTTTTGAGGCTTATGAAAAACTCAACATCAAGGACATTGATTTTATACTAAACCTACAAGGAGATGAGCCAAATATCGACAAAAATGATATTATAAATTTAAATAACCTCATGATTAATAACAATTCAGAAATTGGAACATTAGCAGCAGAAATTAAAAGTGATAAAATGTTAAATGATCAAAATGTAGTTAAGGTTATTACGGAGTCAAAACTAGAAAAAGATAATTTTCCAATAGCATTAAATTTTACTAGAGATGGTTTTTCAAAAAATAATCAAAATATTTATCATCATATTGGAATTTATTCATACAAAACAAGTATATTAAAAAAATTTGTTAGTCTGAATCAGACATCAAGTGAAAAGCAAAATAGATTAGAGCAGCTAAGAGCATTAGATAATAATTTGAAAATCAATGTTGCTTTGGCAAATTTTTCTCCTATAGGCGTAGATACAAAAGAAGATTATCTGGCTATAAAAAAAATTATGGAATATAAATCATAAAAATGAGTAAAATTTATTTTCAAGGTACATTTGGTGCATATTCACATCTAGCAGCGTTAGAGATAGATCCCAAAGCAGAAGTAATTCCATGTAAAACATTTGATGAATGTTTTTTAAAAACATCTCAAGATAAAAATTCGAGAATGGTAATTCCTGAATCAAATCGAATTACAGGAAATATTGGAATTGAATATCTTATTTTTAAGTATAGGTTGAATATTTATGCTGAACATTTTCATAAAATTGAACATAATTTATTAGGACAACCAGATAGCAATTTAAGTGATATAAAAGATGTTTATTCTCACTCTCAAGGCTTATCACAATGCTCTAAATTTATTAAAAAAAATAATTTAGTTGAGCATATTCGTGCTGATACTGCTGGTTCAGCTGAGACAATTTCAAAAACTAAAATTAAAACTGAAGCAGCGATTGCCTCTTCTTTAAGTGCAGAAATTTATAATCTAAAAATACTTTCAAAAAATATTGAGAATGAGAAGGGTAATGCCACAAGGTTTTTGGTAATGGGTAACGAAGTTTTACAGCCTGATTTTGGTGATAAGAAATATATAACTTCTTTTCTATTTAAACTGAAAAGTAAGCCTGCAGCACTGTATCAATCATTAAGTGGTTTTGCGATAAATGGAATTAACCTTACAAAGCTTCAAAGTTATCCAGAACAAAATTCATTTGAGTCATACTTTTTCTTATGTGATTTAGAAGGCCATATCGAAAATCTAAAAGTGCAAAAATCTTTAGAAGAATTAGGACTTCATTGTCAAGATTTTCACGTACTAGGTGTTTTTGAGGCTGATAAGTTTAGAGAAAAATAACTTAGAAACTTTTCTTGTAGAATAGAAAACATTACTGTTATAATAGTTTTGGAGGCTAGAGGTGGATACTGCTTGAACCCGACCAGATCTTAACGGAAGCAGTCGTAGAGACAGTTATTCAGGTTCTAGTCTCCTTTATATAAAATGAATAAAAATACAAAAGTTTTAGCTTTAAAGTACAGACCTCAGACATTTAATGATCTTATAGGACAAGATGTTGTTGCGGAAACAATTTCTAATTCTATTAAGGCTAATAAAGTGCCTAATGCCTATCTTTTTACTGGAATTAGAGGAATAGGAAAAACTACTATAGCAAGGATTGTTGCAAAATCTTTAAATTGCTCAAATGGAATAGATAATTTGTGTAAAGAAGAACTTTGTGAAAATTGCAATGCCATTTCTAACTCAAATCATATTGATGTATTGGAGATGGACGCAGCAAGTAAAACAGGAGTGGATGATATAAGAGACCTTATTGAATTTTCTAGATATGGCCCAACTACTGCTAAATATAAAATATTTATAATTGATGAAGTGCACATGCTTAGTAAACAAGCATTCAATGCGTTGTTAAAAACTTTAGAGGAGCCACCAGAATATTTAAAATTTATCTTTGCAACAACAGAAATTAAAAAAATTCCAATTACAGTAGTCTCTCGTTGTCAAAGATTTGATTTATCTAGGATTAAATCTTTAGAATTGTTCGATTTTATTAAGAAAATTAAAGAAAAAGAAAATGGTAATGTATCAGATGATACTCTTAAATTAATTGTTAAAATCTCTGAGGGCTCAGTTAGAGACGCACTATCATTGCTTGATAGAGCTCTACTTACTTTAGATAAAGATAAAGAATTAGATCTTAGAGCTGCACAAAAAATATTTGGTTATTTTGATAAGTCTCAATTAATTGATTTATTTGAATTGATATTTGAAGGTAAAGAAACTGAAGTTCTCAACACTTATAGGGAAATATATAACCAGGGTGTTGAACCTAAAATTTTTATTAATGATTTTTTAGAACTCTTGTATTATTTTAAAAATATAAATTCACTAAATTTAGATGGTAATAACTTTTTATTGAATGATGAAGAATTTAGTAGAATTAAAGATCTTTCAGAAAAAGTTAATAATGAAACTGTAATATTATTTTGGCAATTTACTATTAAAACACTTGAGGAACTTGATATTGTGTCTAATCAACATTTATCAATGGAAATGTTCTTAATTAGATTGATTCATTTAAAAGGTATTAAACAAGACAGAGACGAATATAACAGAAACAGTAGGCCGTTAACTGAAAGTGAAAACCAAACATCTTTTTCACAAAAAAAAACAAACGAAGATATATTTGGAATAAAGGATAAAGCAGAAACGATAGGTCAAATAAAAAATATTGTTCAAGAAAAAAATATCAAAGAAAAAGAAAATAATAGCATTGAAACAAATGCTAATCTTATAAATTCATTTGATGATTTGTTAGAAACATGTTCTTCTAAAAAAGAAATTAAATTAAAATATGAATTAGAAAAAAACGTTAATCTTGTAAGTTTTGAAAATAAAAGAATTGAAATTTCATTTAATGAAGATTTAGACAAAGATTTTATTAAAGACCTTTCAACAAAACTTTTTGAATGGACTAATGAAAGATGGATTATAAGTCTGAGCAAAACCAGAGGACAGCCATCTAAAAAAGAAGAAGAAATTAACCAAAAAAAAGAACTAATAGAAAGTGTAAAAAATTCTTCAATTTATAAAGATATTTTAAAAAATTTTCCTGATGCAGAACTTATTGACGTTAAACCTAAAAAAGAAGATTAAAAAATGACTGATTTTACAAAAATTTTAGATAAAGCAAAAGAATTAGAGTCCAAAATGAAAGAAAGCCAAGAAAAAATAAAAAATATTCAAGTAGAAGGAGCGTCGGGCTCAAATTCTGTAAAGGTTACTTTAAATGGTGAAAATGAAATGATTAAAATTGATCTTTCGGATGAGATACTGAAGGAAGATAAGATTATAATTGAAGACTTGATAGTGGCTGCTCATAACAATGCAAAATCAGAATTAAAATCCAAGACATCTGAAGAGATATCTAAGTCTACAAGTGGATTTGGTATTCCTGGTTTTAAGTGGCCACTTTAAGAATATGCAAAATATTAATGAGATAGAAGAGTTAATTAAACTAATTTCTAAACTTCCTGGCTTAGGTCCTAAATCTGCAAAAAGAATTGTTTTAAAACTTATTAATAATAGGGATGAACTTGTAAAGCCTATGGTAAATACCTTAGCACAAGTTTATAAAAATGTTATTAGATGTCAATCCTGTGGTACTTTAAAATCTAACTCATTAGGCTGTAATAACTGTGAAAATTCAAAAGAAAAATATAATAAAATATGTGTAGTTGAAGACATTGCAGATCAATGGTCAATTGAAAATTCAAATATTTATAAAGGCTACTTCCATATTCTTGGTGGAACTATTTCTTCTGCTGGTCAGAGAAAAGAAGATCTTTTAATCAATTCATTAGTAGAAAGAGTTTCAAGAGAAAATATTGAAGAAGTTATACTGGCAACAAGTGCAACAGTAGAAGGTCAAACTACAGCCTATTACATAGAAGATAGTTTAAAGAAAACCTCTACTAAGGTTACAAAACTTGCTCAAGGACTTCCTGTTGGTGGTGAAATAGAAAGCCTTGATGATGGAACTTTATATTCTGCTTTTAAAAATAGAACCGGAATAAAAACTAGTTCAGACTAGATTTTTTTAATAATCTATTACGATGTAATAATGGTTCTGTATAACCGGAAGGTTGTTCTTTACCTTTAAAAATCAAATCACAAGCTGTTTTAAAAGCAATAGAACTATCAAAGTTATTAAACATTTTTTCATATTTAGAATCAGCTTTATTTTGATCATCAACAATCTTTGACATTTTTTTCATTATTTCCATTACTTGAGATTTTGTGCAAATATCATGGTGAATCCAGTTAGCAATATGTTGTGATGAAATTCTTAAAGTTGCTCTATCTTCCATTAATCCTATATTGTTAATATCAGGAACTTTTGAACAACCAACTCCCTGATCTATCCATCTTACAACGTACCCTAAAAGAGTTTGTGCAGAATTTGAAATTTCAGAATTAATTTCCTCCATTGACCAGTTTGGTCTATTTGCTACTGGTACTGTTAATAAATCATCAAGTTTTGCAGCTTCTCTTTTTTGAATTTCTTTTTGTTTATCAAAAATATTTATTTCATGATAATGCAAAGCATGTAGAGCTGCTGCTGTAGGTGAGGGAACCCAAGCACAATTTGCACCAGCATTTAGATGGCCAGTTTTTTGTTCCATCATCTCTTTCATTTTGTCAGGCATAGCCCACATTCCTTTGCCAATTTGAGCCTTACCAGAAAGACCACACTGAAGACCTATGTCGACGTTATTATTTTCATATGCCCCGATCCATTTAGAAGATTTCATATCTCCTTTTTTAATCATAGGACCAGCTTCCATTGAGGTATGCATTTCATCACCAGTACGATCTAAAAAACCAGTATTAATAAAAAATACTCTATTCTGAAGTGTTCTAATGCACTCTTTTAAGTTAGAAGAGGTTCTTCTCTCTTCATCCATAATTCCAACTTTGCATGTATATTTTTCCAATTCTAAAACTTCTTCAACTTTAGTAAAAATTAAATCTGTAAATGAAGTTTCATCAGGACCATGCATTTTTGGTTTAACAATATAAATAGAACCACTTCTAGAATTACCCCTTTTTTTAATATCATGAAGGCACGCAGCTGAAGTTATAAAAGCATCCATAATACCTTCTGGTATTTCAGAACCATCTTTTAAAGTGATTGCTGGGTTAGTCATAAGGTGCCCAACATTTCTTACCAACAACAAACTTCTACCATGTAATTTTAAACCTTTTCCATCTTTAGAAATATAACTTCTGTCAGGATTTAATTTACGTTCATAAGTTTTTCCATTTTTTTCAAAAGTTGATTTCAAATCACCCTTCATAAGTCCAAGCCAATTACGATAACAAATAACTTTGTCATCAGCATCAACTGCAGCAACACTATCTTCGTTATCACAGATAGTTGAAACTGCTGCTTCAACAATAATATCGCTAATTTTAGCAGGATCTTGTTGAGCACTAAAAGCATTTGGATCTATAATTATTTCTACATGAAGATTATTATTTTTTAGAATTATAGCTGAAGGTGCATTGGCTTCACCTCTATGACCAACAAATTTATCTTTATTTTTTAGAGATGTTTCAGCATTATTTTTTAATACAATTAAAGAACCGTTATCTATTTTAAATTGTGTAATACTATGCCATTCAAAATCTTCTAGAGGAAAATATTTTTTTAAAAAGTCTCTTCCATATTTTATAACCATTTCTCCTCTTAAAGGATCATATCTCTGAGAAGTACTATCTTCAGATTGTTCAATTATATCTGTGCCATACAAACTATCATATAAACTCATCCATCTAGCATTAGCAGCATTTAATGCATACCTATCATTCATAATGGGAACAACTAATTGTGGTCCAGCAATACTAGTTATTTCTTCATCAACATTATTTGTATTGATCTTAAAATCAGGACCTACTTCTTTTAAATAATTAATTTCTTTTAAAAATTTTTTATATTCCTCTAAGTTTATTTCATTGCCTTTATTTGCAATGTACCAATCGTCTATTTTTTTTTGTAAATCTTCTCTTATTTTTAATAGATCTTTATTTTTTGGAGTTAATTCATGAACCACTCTGTCAAAGCCTTCCCAAAATTTTTCTGAAGAAATATTGGTTTCCTTGAGTAATTCTTCATTAACGAAATTAAGTAGTTTATTAGAAACTGATAGATTGTGTATTTTTGTATATTGTTCTTTCATAGCACCCATTTTACCCCATCTGTATTTTTGCCTGAGAGTTTTACTCCATCGGCGAGATAAATCTCTTTCCAGAGTGTTATGTTTATTATCGGTCCTTTTGCCTGAGAGTTTCCGGGGTGGTTGCTCCTTCGGCGCTATTATTTAATAGTCTCTCCCGATATTTATTAAGAATATCTCTTAATAGAATTATGTCAAATATAAACTATTTAAAACATTTTATTGCCTTTTTTCATAATTAATTAATAATTGATAACTTATATGAAAAATTATTTAAATTTTGAAACAGATATTAAAAATTTAGAGATAGAAATAGACAAACTTAAAAACCCTTATAATCAAGATGGTCTTTCGGAAGTAGACACAAAAAAAATTTCTGAGTCTCAAAAAGAAATAGATAATAAGCTGCAAGAAATTTACTCCAACCTAGATCCTTGGCAAACCACCCTAGTTGCAAGGCATGAAGACAGACCTAAAGCAAAATTTTTTATTGATAATTTATTTGAGGATTTTATTCCTTTGTCAGGAGACAGATTTTATGGAGAAGATAAATCAGTATTGGTGGGATTTGCAAAATTTAATGAAAAATCAGTTTTAGTTATTGGCCAAGAAAAAGGAGATAGCCTAGAAAGTAGAATTGAAAGAAATTTTGGAATGATGAGGCCTGAGGGTTACAGAAAAACAGTTAGATTAATGAAATTAGCAAACAAATTTAATATTCCAATAATCTCTTTTATAGATACACCTGGAGCATATCCTGGTGTAGGTGCAGAAGAGAGAGGCCAAGCAGAGGCAATTGCAAAATCAATTGAGTGCTGTATGTTGTTAAATGTCCCAACTCTTGCAATCGTTATTGGAGAAGGTGGCTCGGGAGGTGCAATAGCATTAGCTTCATCCAATAAAGTTGTAATGTTAGAAAATGCAATCTATTCAGTAATATCTCCTGAGGGATGTGCAACAATTTTATGGAGAGACCCTAAAAGAACTCTTGATGCAGCAAAAGCAATGAAACTATCTTCAAAAGATCTTTTAGAATTAAAAGTAATTGATGAAATTATTCCAGAGCCAGTTGGTGGAGCCCACAGAGATAGAGATTTAATTTTAGATAACGTAAGAAAATCTATTGAAAGTAACTTAAATGAATTCTTAAACATGAGTGGAGACGAAATTTTAAACCATAGAAAAAATAAATTTCTATCCATTGGAAGATCTAAGGGATTTGTTAACCAATTAGATAATTTGAGTTCACTAAGTGTGAAAAAAAATAAGATTAATATATTTGTTGAAAGTTTTTTTAAATCAAAAATAAATTTAGGAATTTCTTTTGGTGTGATAGTTTTATTAGGCTACTTAATATTTTTTTTATAAAGCGCCACAGCATTTTTTATATTTTTTACCAGACCCACATGAACAAGGCTCATTTCTACTCATTTTTTTCCCAATATATTTTGGATTAATTTTAGTTGGTTCGAGAACTTCTTTTTCCTGAGTAGGCTCTTGGACTATTTGTAAATTGATTAAAATTGTTACAAAATCAATTTTTAATTTATTTAATAAGCCTTCAAAAAGATGAAAAGCTTCTTTTTTGTATTCAACTAATGGATCTCTTTGACCATAAGATCTA
>CAJQRR010000001.1 GCA_905612385.1 uncultured Candidatus Pelagibacter sp. | reverse complement strand
AAACTGTAGCTAAGCTTTTAATATAACTAATTAAAGTTTTCCAAAATTCGTAATTGCCATTTTCTACCATAAATATTTGATCTCCAATGTTTCTTACAATAATCATCCCAATGAAACCAAGCACAAAATACGGGAAAATACTGAATATTGAGTAGTTTTTATCTTTAACCTTACCCCTATTATATAAAAAACCAAATAATGGCACCATGATTACTAAAAATGTATTTCTAATAAGTTTTGTAACTGTAGCTACATTTAAAGTTTCAGGGCTATTAAATTGTTGGTCATAAATTAATCCAGCTGCTGCTACTTGTGAAGTTTCATGAATAGCAGTTCCTAAAAATAAGCCTGCCATTATAGGTTCTCCATAAAAATACCATTCTGCAAAATAAGGATAAACAAGCATAGCTATAACACCAAACAAAGTAATATTTGCTATTGCATAAGCAACTTCAGTTTTTTTTGCCTCTATAACCGGTGCTACTGCTACAATCGCTGTTGCACCACAAACGCTTGTCCCAATTGCTATCAAATAAGACATTTTAGAAGAGATAGGAACTTTTTTAATTAATAATTTAATAAGAATAAGAACACTTAATATACACACAATAATTAATGGAATAGCGACTGTTCCAAATTTTAGAAACTCTTCAAAGCTTAATCTTATTCCTAAAAAAATTATTCCTAATTTAAGAATATATTTTTGAGTAAAATCTAAACCAATCATCATGCCTGGTCTTGGTGTAAATGCATTTCCCATAATAATTCCAAGTAATATTGCAATCATCACGGTTGAAATAGGACTTTTAGTGGTTCCAAACATCTCTATACCAATGACATTGTTTATTCCTTGTGAAAATAAACAGAAGACTAAAGCAAGTACTACACCAGGAAGAATATTGATAATTTTTTGATAATCCATATTTACAGAGTAAGGAACTTTAAAGACTAAGCGCTTCTATAGAGTTTAGTCATAACAAACTCTTTATGTCCTAAACTTTCTGCACATGTTAATCTACCATTTGCTACCCTAATCATAGATTTAATTAATTCATCACCTGCTTCAGACATAGTCATCTCACGTGATAGTATTTTTGATACATCACAATCAATATGTTCACCCATACCTTTTACAGTTAGTGGGTTAGCAGTTAATTTTACAACTGGCTCAATAGGGTTACCTACAATATTACCTTGGCCTGTTGGGAATAAGTGAATATTAAATCCAGCTGCTGCTTGAAGTGTAATACACTCAGCTGCTGCAGATGAAGTATCCATAAAGTATAAACCTTTTCCTTTAGTAGGTTCTTCAGCTGGCTCTAAAACATCAATAAATTTACAGTTTCCAATTTTTTGGAAGTTTCCAAATGCTTTTTCTTCAATAGTGGTTAATCCACCAGCAATATTACCAGCTGTCGGTTGACTATCAGAAAGATCATCCGTTGCTTCTTTTAAAATAAAATCGTTATAATCACTCCAAGTTTTCATGAATTTTTCTGAAGCCTCAGGTGTTGCGCCACGTGTTGCACAAACTTTTTCAGCACCAGTTAACTCAGATGTTTCACCAAAACATAAGTGAACTCCTAATGGCTCTAATTTATCCATTAAGTTTCCAACTGTAGGGTTAGCAGCAAGACCTGATGTTGTATCAGATTCACCACATTTAACTGAAATCCATAAATCGCTTAAAGGACACTCTTCTCTTTGTTTTTCAGAGGCCCACATTGCAAATTCTTGAGCTTTTTTAGAAGCTTTCATGATAGTTCCAATATCACCAGTTCTCTCAATGTGAAAACCTTCAACTGGTTTTCCAGTTTTAGCTATCTCATCAACAATTCTTTTTGTCCACTTGGGTTCAATTCCAATAACAATTACAGCAGCAACATTAGGGTTTTTCCCAGTTCCAATCATTGTTCTAAAATGTAAATCTAAGTCAGCACCAAATTGTAGTCTTCCATAAGAATGAGGAAGAGCCATTGTACCTTTAATATTGTTTGCTACAGCTTCTGCACATGCATTTGAAATATCATCTACAGGTAAGATGATTACGTGATTTCTAGTACCAACTCTGCCATTTTCTCTCTTATAACCTAAAAAATTTTTTGGAATTTCCATATTTTTTACCACTTCTTCGTTTTTACATTATGAACATGAACGTGTTCACCTTTTTTGATTGATTTAACTACTTTTCCAATGTCATGACCATATTTTAAAATAGTGTCACCCTCATTAAGGTCAATCATTGCAATTTTATGTCCTAATTGAATTTCATCTACTGACTGAATCTGGATTGTTTTATCATTTTCCATAATCCAACAAGCACAATCTTGTTTAGGGATAATTTTATCAATAACAACCACTCCTACGTTGTCTTTTTCGTCATGTATAATGATATCTGTAGCCATAATTGTGTCGATTTGTTTGTTTGAAATTTTCTAATTCTTATATATTAATCCTTTAAATTAACAATTTAATAAATAAAATTTATAAACAACACTGACAGAAAGGCCCAATTATTATGACTAAAATGACAACTGAAGAAGCTTTTGTAAAAGTTTTACAAATGCATGGAATTGAACACGCATTCGGAATAATTGGTTCAGCCTTTATGCCCATCTCAGACATTTTTCCTGATGCAGGAATAACCTTTTGGGATGTCGCCCATGAAACTAACGGTGGATTAATTGCAGATGGATACACAAGATCTACTGGTAAAATGTCAATGGTTATTGCACAGAATGGCCCTGGAATTACTGGTCTTGTTACACCAATTAAAACTGCATACTGGAACCATACACCATTACTTTTAGTATCACCCCAAGCTGCAAATAAAACTATGGGCCAAGGTGGTTTTCAAGAAGTAGAACAAATGAATTTATTTAAAGATATGGTTTGCTATCAAGAAGAAGTTAGAGACCCTTCTAGAATGGCAGAAGTATTAAATAGAGTGATTGAAAAAGCAATTAGAGGATCAGCTCCTGCACAAATAAATGTTCCAAGAGACTATTGGACACAAGTTATTGATATTGATCTTCCTCCAATTGTAAGATTAGAAAAACAAGCAGGTGGTGTTGAAGCAATTAAAAAAGCAGCAGACTTATTATCAAGCGCCAAGTTTCCAGTGATATTATCTGGTGCTGGTGTTGTAATTGGTGGAGCGATTGAAGATTGTAAAAAATTAGCTGAAAAACTAGACGCACCAGTCTGTTCAGGGTATCAACATAATGATAGTTTCCCAGGAAGTCACCCGTTAGCTGCTGGACCATTAGGATACAATGGATCAAAAGCTGGAATGGAATTAATTAGCAAAGCAGATGTTGTTCTTGCACTTGGTACAAGATTAAATCCTTTCTCAACTTTACCAGGTTATGGAATGGATTATTGGCCAAAAGATGCAAGTATTATTCAGGTTGATATGAACTCAGATAGAATTGGTTTAACTAAAAAAGTATCAGTTGGTATATGTGGTGATGCAAAATTAGTAGCTCAACAAATTTTAGCTCAACTCTCTCCAACAGCAGGAGACATTAATAGAGAAGAGAGAAAAAATACTATTCACCAAACTAAATCAGCATGGTTACAGGAGTTATCAAGCTTAGATCATGAGGATGATGATGAAGGTACAGTTTGGAATGCTGAGGCTAGAAAAAGGGATGCAGATAGAATGTCTCCTAGAGAAGCATGGAGAGGTATTCAAGCAGGAATGCCTGATGATGTAATTATATCAAGTGATATTGGTAATAACTGTGCAATTGGAAATGCTTATCCTACATTTGAAAAAGGTAGAAAATATTTAGCACCAGGATTATTTGGTCCATGTGGTTATGGTTTTCCATCGATTCTTGGAGCAAAAATTGGATGCCCTGATACACCAGTAATAGGTTTTGCAGGTGATGGTGCATTTGGAATAAGTATGAATGAAATGAGTTCTGTAGCGAGACCTGAATGGCCAGCAATTTCAATGGTAATTTTCAGAAATTATCAGTGGGGAGCAGAAAAAAGAAATACTACTTTATGGTATGATGATAATTTTATTGGAACAGAGCTTGATCCTAATTTAAGTTATGCAAAAGTCGCTGATGCTTGTGGATTAAAAGGAGTTACAGTTCGTACAATGGAAGAGACTACAGCTGCTATTAAACAGTCTTGTGAAGATCAAAAGAAAGGAATTACAACATTTATTGAAGTAATTCTAAACCAAGAACTGGGTGAGCCTTTCAGAAGAGATGCAATGAAAGCTCCTGTTAAAGTTGCGGGGATCAATAAAGAGGACATGATTAAGCAACCTTCATTGGTATCTTAAGATTTTTTAAAAATATCTTATCTGTCATAATTTAACTACATGAATGTAGTTAATGATAATAGTTGTGTTTGGATCAATGACCTAATGCAAGATCTAATATAAAAACTTTAGAAAAAGATGAATTCTGTGACTGGTTAATAGTAGGTGCTGGTTACACAGGTTTATCTGCTGCTAGTAGAAAATTATCAGAACTTCATCCAAATCAAAAAATTATTGATTTCTTATAAGTGGGTAAACTTTAGGGCTTAAATACTTAAAATTAGTAATCATAATTAAAATTAATGTAGCAAGTCCAATACCAATAGTTACCTTTAAAAATATTGCCAAATCAAACATCCAAGTAATTTGGAAAATATTTTCTATGATAAATTGTGAACCTATAACTGCAAAAAATAGAGCTATTAGAATTATGGATGTGAATATAATAAAAAACTCAATGATTGAAGAGAGCACAACCTCAACTTTGGAAAAACCTAAAATTTTAAATATTAAGTTTTGAAATTCTTTAATTTTTCCCTGAACTATAATTGCGCTTGATATGACAATTAAACCAATGACTATAGTTATTGCCGATATAACAGTTACAGCAATAAACACTTTGTTTAATAAGTCTGTTACTTTTTCCAAGTAAGTAGTAATTTTTATAATGGAAAGACTTGGCATTTTATCCAACAAAGTAATTTCATTAAAATTTTCTAAACTTTTAAATTTTGCAGTGGCCAAATATTCGTGAGGTATATTTTTTGCAAATTGAGGATTTAACAACATTGCAAAATTAATAGTAAAATCTCTGTAGTCTACCAATCTAAAGTTTACAATCTCACCTTCAATTTCACGACCATAGATATTTAAAGTAAAAATATCACCAATTTTAATATTAAGATCTTTAGCAACTTTACTATCAAGCGAAATTTGAAGTTTATCAGGCCTGCTTAAATCCCACCACTTACCCTCTGTAATTGGATTATCTTTTAAAACTTTATCAACCCAAGAAGACCTTCTGTCATTTCTAATCGCCCAGTTACTATCATTACTTGAAGCGGTATAAGTTTTCGGATCTACTCCATTAATTTTTACAATACCTGTTGAGACCATCGGCACAATTTCAAGGTTAGCTTCTTTATCCATATCAAAAATTAAATCTTCAAATATTTGCCTTTCATCACTTTGAATACCAATAAAAAAATAATCAGGAGCAAGTTCTGGTATTGATTTTGCAATTTCTCTTTTAAAGTTTGAACCTACAAAAGCCAAAGTTAACAATAATGTGACCCCTAAACCTAAGGACATAATGGTTATAGGAGTAATACTTTTAGTTTGAGTAATATTTTTAACAGATACTTTAATTGAAATATTTGGGTGCTCTTTTAATCCTTTAAATAATTTAATAATCAAATTTGATAGTAAATAGAAGATCAATAGACAAATAAAGAATGCTCCAAAATAACCCAAGCTATAAATGGGTCGAGCTGAACCAATAGTAAATAAAGAAATTAAAACTGATAATAAAAATAGACTTAAAAAAATTGATTTCTTTGAATAATAAAATTGAAGGTTTTGAAATACATTTCTAAACAAGTTTGATGCCTTAACCTGATCAATTGCATTAATGGTTGGTATTGAAAATATGACTAATACCAATAAACCTACTAAAAAAACTTTGAAATAATTAAGAATAGAAAAACTACCTTCAATATTTAACCCAAGACCGGCTGATAAATAAACATCAACAATTGGGACTAAAAAGAAACTAAAAGAGTAGGCAGCAGTAGATATTATGAATAATAGAATGAGTAATTGTAGATAGTAGACTATTTTAATGTCCTTTGAGAAAAAGCCTAAGGACTTCTTAACTGCTATAGACATATTGTTTTGATTAATGAATGAAAGTAGGGTGTTAGCAATTCCAATTCCAGCAATTAACATTGCGCTAATTGATACAAGAGACAAAAATTGTGAGAAATTATCAATTATTCTCTTTAAAGGACCGTCAGATTTTTCATGATATCTAAGCCTTACTTTTTTTTCATCTTTGAATAATTGTTCAATCCTTTTAGATAAAGTTTTTGGATTATCTCCCTCATTAAATCTTACTTTATATTCATAGTTTAAAAAGCTACCTAGATTGTTAAGTTTTAATAGTTCTAATGTTTGTTTTCCAGCTAAAGCAAAATCACCAAATACAAAAGCACCCCCAATATCAGGTACAGATTTTACAATACCAATTACAGTAAAGAGTTTGTCTTGAACTTTAATTTTATCATTTATTTTTAAATTAAGGTTTTTGAAAATATTTTCATTAACAAGTATTGTATTTTCTGTAGTTTGTAACTTTTCAAATGCACCACTTGGTTCATAACCCACTTTGCCAAATAATGGATAATTTTCATCTACTGTTTTAATTCTAGAAAATATTGATTTATTTTTAGTCTTATCCGTAGTTGAGATCATGGTGCTAAACTCAACCATTTGAGAAACAGTAGCAAATTCTTTAACTTGGTTAATTAAATCTAAATTGACAACATTACGATTGTAATCAATTTCTATATCACCACCCAAAAGTGCTCTCGAGTTATTATTTAGTTCTTTGTTCAAACTATCCTCAATTGTGAAAATTGAACTTAAGATAAATAAACTTATAAAAAGTGTTAAAATAATACTAGAAATTTTTTTATAATTTCTACTTAAATCTCTTAAGGCATATATCAAAGTTAACTTGTATTCTGAAAGCTTAGACAATTTTTCCATCTTTAATTTTGATTTTTCTTTTTGCTTTATTTGCAAGTTTGGGATCGTGGGTGACCATAATTAAAGATGATTTTTCTTCCTTAATATATTTAAACAAAATGTCTGCAATCATTTGTGAATTTTCACTATCTAAATTTCCAGTAGGTTCATCTGCCAATATTAGCTTAGGCTTCATGGCTATAGCTCTTGCAATTGCTACACGCTGCTGTTCACCACCTGAAAGTTGACTTGGTAAATTATTAAACCTATTTTTTAACCCAAATCGATCCAACAACTCTTTAGCTCGTTCGTTAGGGTTTTTTAAATTATTTAATTCTAAAGTTAGAGCAACATTCTCAACAGCTGTGTAATTTGGAATAAGATAGAAAGATTGAAAAACAATACCAATATTTTTCCTTCTAATTTTAGAAACTTCATCTTCACTCATTTTAGATATTTCTTGATCTTCAAAAAATATCTTACCAGAGGTTACTTTCTCCAGCCCTCCCACAAGCATGATTAAGCTTGTTTTTCCAGATCCACTTTCGCCAACTATTGAAATAGACTCATTTTTTTTAGTCTCTAAATTAATATTCTTTAAAACCTTTATAGTATCATTACTAGTTTGGTATTTAAGATTAACGTTTTTTAGCTTAAGAAGACTATCCATGATTAAAAGATTTATTATTAAAATTATTGCCTTCTGTCTAGTGACTATAAATGTTAATGCTATAGAGAATATTATCTTATTCGGTGATAGCTTAATGGCTGGTTATGGCCTTCCACAGAAAAAACATTTAGCCACCGTTCTTCAAAAAAATCTTAATGAAAGTGGTTATAATATTGAAGTTATTGATGGAAGTGTATCTGGGAGCACATCTGATGGTGGATTAAACCGAGCTGAGTGGTCTTTATCTCAACCTGATATTGATTTAATGATCTTAGGACTGGGTGCTAATGACATGTTAAGAGGAATA